>JAQVRG010000027.1 GCA_028701165.1 Eubacteriales bacterium
AAACCATCAAGGAAAGCCTCACATCCGTGGGGCTTTTTTATGTACAAAAAAGGGAACCGCGCCAGATGCGGTTCCCCTAACAGGTGTTTGTTCTCTTCTACAGCTTATCCTTGTTCTTGCGCGAAAGCACGACGCTTTGGATCACGAGGAACAGGCAGATCATAGCGGCCACGGTGATGTTGGTCCACCACGCCTCGTCAAGACCCAGCGAGGACACGATATTCTTGATGGTGCTAAGCGACAGCACGCCGAAGAAGGTGCCAATGATATTGCCTACGCCGCCGGTCAGCATCGTGCCGCCTATGATGGAGGAAGCGATCGCGTTCATTTCCGCACCGCTTGCGTGCGAGGGCGAACCGGAGCCGACATGGAGGAAATACACAAACCCGCCGATGCCCGCGAGAAGCCCGCAAAGAAGGTGTGCCAAGAACTTGGTCCGCTTGACGTTGATGCCCAGCATATTCGCGCTTTGGTTGTTGCCGCCTACGGCGTAGAAGTTGCGGCCGAGCTTTACCCATTTGAGCAGGATAAAGAGGAGGACGACCACGATCAAAGCGACGATCACGCCGATCTCCACATAGGCGGGAACATAGTTCCCCAGTTTGTTGACGGAGCCCATGCCCGGTACGGTGATCCTAGTCGCTTTAAGGGCTTTGAACGCTTCATGCTCGACGTTGAACTGCGTAGCGTTGACGATGGTGGTCATGCCCTTTGCAAAGAACATGCCGGCAAGCGTCACGATGAAGGGCTGTATCTCAAGAAAAGCGATGAGGGAGCCCTGCACAAGGCCGAACATGAGGCCGATGAAAAGAGCCAGCAGTATCGCCGTAGGCACGCTGCCGCCGTTATGATCAAGATGCACGGCACAGCTCATGCACACCAGCGCCGTTACCATACCGACGGAAATATCGATGCCGCCCGTGATCATCACAAGGCTCATGCCGCAGGAGAGTATGATCAGCGCGGCATTCTCGTTGAGGATGTTGAAGAAGGTCTGCGGCTTTAAGAAGCCGGAGCCTAAAAACAACACCGCGCAGGCGTACATGACGAAGAATACCACGATAGTGATGGCGAGAAGCAAATTGGTGTCGGATAAGTTTTTGCGCGCTTTATTGAATAGAGACATCCTAATTCGCCTCCTTTACGGCTTTTACTGGCGCGATTTTCTTCCAAACCTCCGCGATCTTATCGCGGACGAGCGGTGCGCTCAAAACGACCAGCACGATAACGACGATCGCCTTATAGGCGGGGAGCGCGCTGGAAACGACGTTGAATTTGAACAGCGTGGTCGTAAGGAACTGGATCACATACGCGCCGAGGATGGAGGCGGGCATATTGAACTTGCCGCCGCTTAGCGCGTTTCCGCCGAGGGCTACGGCAAGGATTGCGTCCATTTCGATATCCTTTGCGATGACCGAGTAGTTGAGGGTCGAAAAGCGGCTGACCTTGATGAAGCCCGCGACCGCGACGCAAAGCCCGAGGATCACATAGGTGATGAACTTAATCCATGTCGGGTTGATGCCGTTGAGCCTTGAAGCTTCGGCGTTGATGCCTACAGACTGCGCATAAAGCCCGAGATTTGTGAATTTGAGCACAAGCGCTATCACGAGCATGCAGGCGACGGCGATGAAGATAGGCGTCGGGATGGGGATGCCCGGAATGAAATTGCCGTAGTAGCCGAAGGAAACTTCGCTGATGATGGGCAGCTCGTTGTTGTTGATCCATGCAGCGATAGAGCGTCCTGCCGTAAAGAGGATCAGCGTTGCGACCATGGGCTGTATCTTGAATACGGAAACCAAGATGCCGTTAAACGCGCCAAAGAGCATTGCGACCACGCAGCAGACGAGAAACGCTACGATGATGGGCGCTTGCAGGGTCTCGGGGCGCGAATTCGTGCCGCACAGCACGCGAAGCACGACGCTGCCCGCTATGGCGATCGCGGAACCCACGCTGATATCCTGCCCGCCCGAAGCGGAGGTAACGAGCGTCATGCCGATGGCGAGTATCGCAAGCTCGGAGGCGTTGTTCAGGATCGTGATAAGGTAGCCTGAAAACACAGGATCGCCCGCGCTGTTTTGATCCAGCGTGATCGCAAAGAAGGAGGGGTCGGCGATGAGATTGAAGAGCACAAGGATCAAGAGCGCCGCGACGGGGATAAAGATCTGCCGCCTTACAAGGCGCAGCAGAAACGCTTTGAACGTGCCGGCGGTCGTGTTATTGGTTGTAGAAGGCATTATTCTTCACCTCCGGCTATCGTAGTCATGATTTTGCTCTGCGTAAGATCGCTGCCCCGCAGCTCGCCTACCACCTTGCGGTCGCGCATGACGATAAGACGTGAACAGGTGCGCAGCATCTCGTCCGTTTCGGAGGAGATGAAGGTCACGCTTTTGCCGTCGGCGGCGAGTTTGAGCACAAGCTTTTGAATATCCACTTTGGTGCCTACGTCGATGCCGCGCGTCGGTTCGTCGAGGATGAGATATACGGGGTTCGAGAGAAGCTGCCGCGCGAGGATGACCTTCTGCTGGTTGCCGCCCGAAAGGGATTTGATCGGCGTGTCCGTGGAAGCTGTTTTGATATCGAGCAGCTTGATGTATTCGTCCGCGAAGGCCTCAGCCTGCGCTCTTGTAAAGGGCTTAAAGAAGCCTTTCATGACCTGCAGCGACAAGATAATGTTTTCCCTGACGGAAAGATCGCCCACGATACCGTCGCGCTTGCGATCCTCGGGAAGGTAGCTCACGCCGTGCTTCATGGCGTCAAGCGGCTTAGATATCTTCACCCGCTGGCCATTCATTTTGACCACGCCGCCCGTTACCCTGTCCGCGCCATAGATTGCGCGCACGCATTCGCTTCGCCCGGAGCCTAAAAGACCCGTAAAGCCGTTGACCTCGCCTTTTTGTATCGTGAAGTCAAAGGGCTTGACGCCTGCCGTGCTTACGAGCTGCGCCGCCTCCAAAACAGGCGTTTGTGCGACTTCCTCTTGTGCCGCTGTTTCTTGCTTCTGCATACCGGAAAGATCGTCCAGCTCCTTGCCGAGCATTTTGGATACAAGCTGCACACGCGGCAGGTCTTCGATCACATACTCGCCCACGAGCATGCCGTCGCGCAGCACGGTGATGCGATCGCAGACCTCATAGACTTGATCAAGAAAATGCGTAACAAAGATAATGCCGACGCCGCGCGCCTTTAGATCCAGCATCAGCTTAAAGAGCTTGGCGACCTCGCGCTCGTCCAGCGACGACGTGGGCTCGTCGAGTATGAGCACCTTGCAGTCCATATCGACCGCGCGCGCGATGGCGACCATCTGCTGCACGGCGATGGAGCAGCTTGCAAGCTGCTGTGTGGGCTCCGCCGGGATGCCGAGGGATTCCAATATCTTAGCGGCGCCCGCGTTGATCTGTTTCCAGTTTGTCAGCGCCCCTTTGGTTCTTCCTATATACATGTTTTCCGCAACCGTGAGGTTGGGGCAAAGCGTGATTTCCTGATAAACGGTGCTTATGCCCAGCTTTTGGGCGTCCTGTGGTGACTTTATGGATAAGGGCTTTTCGCTTCCCTTCATGAAGATCTGTCCCGCGTCCTTGGGGTATACGCCGGTCAAGACTTTAATCAGCGTTGATTTGCCGGCGCCGTTTTCACCCATCAATGCGTGAATATCACCCTCGCGCAGGGTAAAGTCCACATCTTGAAGGGCACGAACGCCGGGAAAGTATTTGCAGATGCCGCGCATCTGGAGTACCGCGCCCTCTTGCATAGTGTTTTCGCCTCCCTAATAATCGAGTGCCGCGCCTGTACGCGGCGTTTGTGCGATGGAATGATCTGTGGAGAATGGTTTCTTTTGGTTGGATGCTTTCCGGTAAAGAATACACGCGGTGCGGATCAACGGACATACTATCCATATTCGCCGTACCGCGTGTATCAGTTCGTTACGTTGGATCTGTTAGTTAAGAGTATACCTTAGATGCCGTAGGTGTCAACATCGGCTTGGGTGATGGTGGCGGCGTCAAAGCCCTTCTCGACCATGACAACGACCTTCTCGGCGGGCGCTTTGCCGTTCTCGAGATCCTTGATGATGCCATCGATGTAGGAAGCCTGGAACGGGTTGCACTGACCATCATAGTTCCAATTGCCGGCGAGCAGCTCTTCGAGCGCCCACTTGTTGCAGTCAAAGCCCATCACGATGACGTCCTTGCCTACGCCGTGGGAGATGTTGGCGCTGTCAAGCGCGGCGACGGCGCCCTTAGCCATATCGTCGTTCTCGGCATAGATTACGTTGAAGGGCTTGCCGGAGTCGATGACGGCCTGCACGATCTGCTGTGCGGTCTCGGCGTTCCACTCTGCGGTCTGCTGGGTCACGAGGTTCCAGTTGGCGTTGGCGGCGACCATCTCATCGAGAGCGCCGGTACGGCCGATCTGCGCGGAGGAGCCCATAACGCCCTGGATATGGATCACGTTGTACTCGGCGAGGTTCTGGGAGGTCAGCCAATCAACGGCGGTCTTGCCCTCGAGAGCCATGTCGGAAACGATGGAGGCTTCATACAGGCTTACATCGGCGTCGATGGTACGGTCAAACAGAATGACCTTGATGCCGGCGGCCTGCGCGTCCTGCAGCACGGAATCCCAACCGGAAGTACCGGCGGCGGAGATCAGCAGGTAGTCAACTTCGTCCTGGATGAACTTCTGGGCGGCAGCGATCTGCTCTTCGTTCTTCAGGCTGTAAGCGAAGGAAGCGTCATAGCCGTTCTCCGCGGTGAAGGTGGCCTTCATGTCCTTGTCGTTCGCGGTACGATAACCGGACTCGTTAGGATCGTTGTTGATGATGCCGACCTTGATGGGGCCGTCGGCGGCGGGAGCGGGCTCGGCCGCGGGAGCGGCGGGCTCAGCAGCGGGGGCGGCGGGCTCGGCTGCGGGGGCAGCGGGAGCGGGAGCGGCAGCGGGTGCGGCGCAAGCAACGAGAGAGAGCGCCATCAAAGCAACGAGTAGCATAGCAATGTGTTTCTTCATGATTCTTTTCCCTTTCCTTAAAATAATGTGTGTCGCAAATGTGTACTGATTTGCTGTGATTTACTTATAGCATATCAAAAATGGAATGAAAAGGGCTTTGGCTAAAGCGCGTAAAAATGTCAACAAACTTAAAACATTTGCCGACTATCCGGGCATATTTGCACCGCGCGCAAATCATAAATAATCCGACTTTGACCGTAAAAAATCCACAATCGTCTATCGCGGCGCGATCGGAAAATAGAGCGGGACGCCGTATGGCGCCCCGCGTGCGTACCGGTAAAGAGGGAAGGAGCTTTACGGATTGGCGGAATCAATAGGCTCTGCCGTCAATGTCCTTTTGGGTGATGGTAAAGCAGTCAAACTGCGTTTCTTCAATGTGCTGTATCTTTTCAATGGGCTTGCCTTGCTCCAGGGCGCTGATGATATTGGCGACATAGGGGCCTTGCAGCGGATTGCATTCGACGTTTAAGCTGATACGTCCGTCAAGGCAGTAGCTTAGGCCAAGATGCGTTGCATCAAAGGCGATTACGATCACGCCGTTCCATACGTTGCATTCGTAGCCCGCCTGCTCCAAAGCGTCGATCGCGCCCAGCGCTTCGCCGTCGTTTTCGCAATAGACTACGTCGATCTGCGGCTTTGACTTAACGATGGCGCTCATGACCTCATAGGCCTTGGCGCGGGTAAAATCGCCGTCCTCCTTTGCGATGACGCGCCAATTGGCGTGATGAAACACGGCGTTTTCCAACGCGCGGGAGCGGCCGATCTGCGCGGAGGAGCCGAGCGTCCCCTGAATATGCACGATGTTGACGGGGGAGGACTGCTGCGCGCGCTTTTGAAGCATTTCGTCCAGCCATTGTACGGCCATTTCGCCCTCCAAGCCAAAGTCGGAGCCGATGTAGGCGGTAAAGAGGCTTTCGTCGGTGGTTTCAATACGGCGGTCCACCAAAATGACGGGGATATGCGCGTCCTTTGCTTCCTGTAAAATGGAATCCCACCCGGTTTCCGTGTTGGGAGAGAGCACGATGTAGTCCACATCCTGCTGAATAAAGCTGCGTATGGCGCGAATCTGGTTTTCCTGCTCCTGCCGCGCGTCGTCGTAGATGAGCTCATAGCCGTTGGCTTCACAAAGCGCGGTTTTCATGCTTTCCGTGTTGGCGACGCGCCACTCGGATTCCGCGCCCACCTGTGAAAAGCCCACTACAATAAGCTCGCTTTCCTTTTGATCGGGCGTATTGGGCGCAGGCACGCAGCCTGCTAGCGCCAGCAGGCCGATAAGCAAGACTGCCACTTTCTTCATACTACCGCCTCCTTATCATCCTTGATCTGCATGGGGATCGTTACCGTAACCGTCGTGCCCTCGCCCGCTTCGCTTTGCAGCGTTAAGCCGTATTCCTTCCCAAAGAGGATTTGGAGGCGTTGATGTACCGTGCGAAGGCCAAAGCCCTCGCGCCCGCCGTCCGTAAGCGATTCTCTAAGCGCGGCGAGCCGTTCTTCCGTCATGCCGGTACCGTCGTCCTTGACCGCAAGATAGATTCTGTCGTCGCGCGCAACGGCGCTTACGCGGATGCTGCCCTTGCGCCTTTTCATTTTGATGCCGTGGTAGAGCGCGTTCTCCACCAGCGGTTGCAGTGTGAGCTTTGGCAGCGTGTACTGCTTGAGCTCGCTTGGAATGTCGATCTCGTATTCCATCAGGTCGTGATAGCGCACCTGCTGAATCTCCAAATAGCTTCGTATGTGCTGCTCCTCCTCCGCAAGCGTGATGATGCTCTGCCCGCGGCTGAGGGAAAAGCGGAAGAAGTTTGAAAGGCTGTTGATCATGGTGACGGCCTTACTTATATCGCCCGATTCGATGAGCCAAATGATGGTGTCCATTGTGTTATATAGGAAGTGCGGGTTGATCTGCGCCTGCAAAAGCGCAAGCTCCGCGTGGCGGCGCTGCTTTTCCTGCTGGCTGTTTTCCTCCATCAAACGCTGTAGGTGTCCCACCATCTGCTCGATGCCGTCGGAAAGGAGCTGCACCTCCTCTACATCGGCTTGTATGGGCTCGCATACGGAAAGCTCGCCGCTGCCAATATCCTCCAAGCGTTTGCAAAGCTTATCCACGGGATCGACGATCCTGCGGCTAAGCTTGCGGGAATGCCCCAGCAGCACAAAAAGGAGCATCAGCGCCATGATGAGGATCACCGTCATAAGCGCTACCATACCGGATATCATGCGGGATTGCAGCGCGTCAAGATGCACCGCCTCATAATAAAGGTAGGTGTACATGTATTCTTGAATGAGGTCTGTAAGGATATAGATGTTGTTTTCAAGCTGATCCTGCCGCGCGTCGTAATCCTGCGTATCCGCGATTTGGTAGATTTTCTCCTCAAGGTTATGGCAAAGGTTCAGCACGCTCGTGATGGCGCGTATGCTTTCCTTTTCCGTGCTCATGGCGGAAAGCTTGCTGGCGATCGCCTCCGCGCTTTGCACCTCCTCGATGGGAAGGCCTTCCGAATACTGGCTGTCGATTACATAGTAGTACATCTTGAGATCGACGTCGTCCTTGAAGTTCTGATTGAAATCCGACGCTGTGGTGACGTTGTTGAGTATGGCGTTATACTGCCATGCGTACCATATGCCGATGGAAGCGATCACCACGATGACGAGCATGAGCGGGAGCGCCACCATCAGGATCATCTTCCATAGTCTCTTCTGCATGCGCATTTTGCCGGCGTCTTTTGC
This sequence comes from Eubacteriales bacterium, assembly GCA_028701165.1. Lineage (GTDB taxonomy): Bacteria > Bacillota > Clostridia > Christensenellales > CAG-138 > JAQVRG01. Next base: position 7,723 of record JAQVRG010000027.1, read on the forward strand.
TACAGCCATGCCTATTGCACTCCTCTGCGGCGATATTCACGCGGCGAGAAGCCCGTGGTTTTTTTAAATACGAAGCTGAAATAGTGCGGATCCTTATAGCCCACCGCGAAGGCGACCTCATTGGAGCGCTTATCCGTATGCAGCAGCAGGCGTTTGGCCTCGCTTATGCGTTTATAGGTCAGGTATTCGACAAAGGTCTGCCCCTCCTCCTGACTGAACACGGCGGAAAGATAATTGGGGCTTATGTTGACCTCCTTGGCGACCTTGTTGAGCGAAATGGAATCGTCCGCGTAATGCTCGTCGATATAGGCGACGGTTTGTACCAAAAGATCGCGTTTTTGTTTTTTGCTTTCCCTGTCCCGAAGCTCCAGCGCCTGCTTGAGAAGCGCGTGCACGCAAGCCTTGGCGGTGTCGGGACGGGCGGATTGACTCATGCTTCGCAGCTCCGGCGTCAACAGCGCATCCGGGTCGTAACCGAGGCTTTCGACGTATTCCGCCGCCGCAAAGCAGATCGTCATGGTGAAATAGCGGCTAAAAAGAAGCGATTTTACCGTATCCTCGCCGACATAGCGAAGCAGCTGATCCACAAAATTGTCGATTTCCTCTTCATCGCCGTCGCTTAGAAAATTGCGGATGAGCGCGGGATCGACGACGCACTCTCCCGTGTCGGCAAGCGTGCTCTCGGGCTTGCGAAAATCGTCGATGCAGGCTTCGGAGAGGATATGCACCTCCGGGCAGATATGACGATAGGAGATGATGCGGTTTGCCTCCATAAAACAGGCGGGCAGGGCGCTGATGCGCGTAACGGGCGTGCCGCATGCCATATAGTAATCAATTTCGCCGCCGGCCGCCTGACAGATGCCTTGCATACCGTCTATGCACGCTTGTGTATGCGCGGCGACGTCGTTTTGTCCGCCCTTGACAAGCACCGCGTAGGTAGTCAGATTCCAGCGGAACAGAAGAAGCTCGTTATGGCTTTCGAAAAATTGCGTGACTCTGTCCTGTACGCCTGCCAGCGCGTCCGTGTAGGCGTCGGGCATGCTGCCCTTATGCCCCGCGCCGCTTAGGGAGAAGAAAACGATGTTGTACGCCTGCGCATTGATGTTCACATCCATTTCCTGCGCGGTCTCGTAGATTTCGGATACGCTCAGATCGCCGTTTACGATCTGCTCGAAAAAGCGTCTGCGGGAAAACGTTTCGTAAGCCTGCGCCTCCCGCTGAAATTGCTGTAAGTATTCCTCCTGCTGCACCTCGGCTTCCATTTTTTGCTGCAATTCAAGAAGCACCTGCACGATCTTATCCTTGGTGATGGGCTTGAGAAGATACTGCTCCACACCCATGCGGATCGCCTGCTGGGCATAGGAAAAATCATCGTAGCCGCTGATGATGACGATCTTGGTTTTCGGAAGCTCCTTGTGCACAAGCTCGCTTAGCGCCAGCCCGTCCATAAAGGGCATCTTGATGTCTGTGATCAAAAGATCGGGCCGGAGTTCCCGGATCATGGGGAGCGCCATTTCCCCGTCCGAAGCGTCGCCCGCATAGGTGAAGCCGTATTGTTCCCAAAGGATGTTGTTGCGCAGTCCCTCGCGCACGACGATTTCATCTTCAACCAAAAAGACCTTAAACACGGATTTACAACCCTTTCCCAACGATAAGAAATGCCTTTTGTTCATATTGTAACACGTTTTTACCAAAACCAATGGGATTTTTTATCGCGTTTGTTGGTTTTTTTGCGATAAAAAACTTGACAATCAAACCCGCGTTCAATATGCTTCGAAGCGTACGAGTGTGCATAACGGCGCGCCGCGCGCAAGCGGCGGCCAAGAGGAGCATTGGAGGAGGCGGCATGGGGCTGCATTACGGCATAAACGAAAAAATTTTGGCGCAGGCGGCGGCTTACCCGGAGCTGTATGCGGCGCGCGTGATCTTTCAGGGACGGGATCTCTACCGCGTCGCCGGCGAGAAGGGCGAGCTGATGGCGGCGATCTCCGGAAAGCTCCGCTTTTCGGCGCAAAGCGCGTCGGACTTCCCGGCGGTGGGCGATTTTGTGCTGATGGACCGCGATACGGATCAAAACGGCGACGCGGTGATCCAGCGTGTGCTGCCACGGCGCAGCGTGTTCATCCGCAAGGCGGCCGGCAGCGCTTGCGCGGAGCAGGTCGTGGCCGCCAATATCGATACGGTTTTCATCTGCATGTCGCTCAACAACGATTTTAACCTCCGCCGTATGGAACGGTATCTTTCCATCGGCTGGAACAGCGGCGCTACGCCGGTCGTGGTGCTGACCAAGGCGGATCTTTGCGCGGATGTGCAAGCGCGTGTGCGCGAGGCGGAATCCGCCGCGATGGGCGCCGACGTGCTCGTTGTGACGGCGCTGGAAGCGGATGGCTACGACGTTGTGCGGCGCTATATAGCACCCGGGCAAACCGTGGCGCTGATCGGCTCCTCCGGCGTGGGCAAGTCCACGCTGATCAACCGGCTGCTGGGGGAGGAGAAACTTATCACAAACGGCTTGCGCGACGACGATAAGGGCAGGCATACGACGACGCACCGGGAGCTTTTGCTGCTGCCGGACGGCGGCATGGTGATCGATACGCCGGGCATGCGGGAGCTTGGTATGTGGGACGCCGAGGAGGGTATCGACAAAACCTTTTCCGATGTGGAAGCGCTGCTCG
>JAQVRG010000307.1 GCA_028701165.1 Eubacteriales bacterium
CGACGGTGGGGATAGGCGTGCTGCTGTGCGTCGGCGTAGGCGATGGGCAGGCCACCGCAAATATAGTGGGCATAGGCGTTGTCGTACTGGGCTTGGCCGTCGGCACATATTTGGGCGCGAGCACATCGATGATCTTTGCGTTGGGGCTGCGGGCAGCGTATCCGTCAAATGTCACGCGCACCGTGGAATCGACGGTCAGATCATATTTGCCGTCGATAACGGTTCGATTCGTGATGGGGAAGGTATAGTTGTAGCCGTCGGGCGCGAGGATCGTGAGAGAGGAGGTGTTGTACGCGGTCACGACGCCGCGTATGGTGCGATTGGTAAGCGGCCCTTCATCCGCCAAAGACAGCGTCTGAATGTCCGTTACGATAGGGATATCCAGCAGATCGCCGACATAGGTGAGCTTGACGGTATCGCCTTCATATGGCCCGCCCGCGTCCTTGTCACCGTCATAATAGGTATCTTCCGTGAGCGCGAAAATATAGCGGTTTCCCGTAACGGTTTGTACATACAGATCGAAATTATCGAGATCGTGCCGCGTTACAATGCCGCTTACGGCGGGGATGGGGGGCTTAGAAGACTGCTTGATCACGGAAACAGCTTCGGGGGAAAGGGCGGTGTCGCCCACATAGTGTACGGTAACGACGTCGCCGGGCTGCGCGTCCACATTTGGATGCAGCGTAAGCATGAATACAAATGTGGTGTTGCTCACATTGACGACGATGGCGTTTTTGTATAAAGCCGCTACCGTACCGGTGACATAGCCTTCCGGCAACGGTGCGGTGGGTTCCGGCGTAGGCGCTGCCGCAGTGTTTTCAACGGTTGCCGCGGGGATTTGCGCAGCATCCTCGGCAGGCGCTTCCGCCGTCGCCTCCGGCTCCTGCGTGCAGGCGGCCAAAAGCAAAAGGCAGGCCAAAAGCGCCGCAAGCACTGTGACAACTCGTTTTCTCATGCCATACTCCCATGCTAAAACTTCTACCTATACATTGTACACGATTTCGATCTTAACGGCATTAGTTTTTACGAAGATTTTTCCAAAACCTGAGGCCAAAGGAGGCTTATGCTTTGGGCATCAGTGTGGGCGTGGTGCTGATGCCGGCCTTGCGTGCCTGCGCGTGCTGATATTGGCGCTTGACGTGATAGATTTTGCCGTCCTTTTCGAAGCGTGCCCCTGTTTGCTTAAAATAGAAGGGAACGCCTGCCTCTATGCACTGGCGGCGGATATCCAGTATCCATTCATAGCGGCACAGCCTTGCTTGCGCGCCCGATTCGCCGCCTACGGTGACCTGCTTGACCCAAGGGCCGAGATGCCCCCGCATATCGATGGGGGTAAGCAGCGGCTCCGAGGCGATGTATTTATGCTTGATGGGCGCATTTGCGAGTATGGGCAGGCGATAATCCGCCCTGTCTTGATTTTCCGCCGTGCAGCAGATGTGCACATTATCATATCCCGCTCCCCAGTCGGGCGGCAGGCACGCTTCCAGCCTGTCTATGCGTTTGGTGATAAAAAAGAAGCGGCAATCGGCGCGCTCGCGCATCATGCGCCACGCGTCCGCACGCCACGCATCCGCGTCCTCCAATAAAAAATCCGATGTGAAGCAGGTCCAGATCCATGCGCCTGCGGGCAATTTATAACTGCCGTCCCGCTTTTTTGCTACGGGAAGGGAGAAGGTCTGTGTCTTATATACCTGCGAGGCGTCCAGCCCACAGCTTTCATCCCGCCTGTAAACGTAGCAGTGCATGCAGCCGGCGGAAAGCTTATGACAGCCGTGCCACGGATTCCAATTAAAGCCCTGCATGAAAGGTTGCATGCCGCTTTGTCCTCCGGCGCTTTCTTTGCGTAGTCTTGTATTATGCCACGCTTTCGCGCTGTTGTCAAACTTACGCCCGCGCGCTTTTTCATGCCGCTTTAGTTTAACAAACGCATGACACAAAATCAGATGAAGAGATCGGAGAAGGCGGCGCACGGAAAGCATACCGAACGCCGCGTCATGTCACTGTATATGCGATGTTAAGGGTTCCGTTTGAAAGAGCAATACCGTGGTATTGAATCCAAGCTGGTGACTGTATTCGACCTTGCTTGCCAGCTTTTTTACAAGGCTGATATGCGTAAAGGACAGTTCCTCCGATAATCCCTCCGGCAAATCCTCCGGCAAACCCTCCGCAAGCGGATCGTAGAGCGCGCCGTCATCGCGGAGCCGAAGCAGGATCTCCGCCGGCGTGAGCGACAAAAGCAAATCCATGGTGGGCGCATGTTTCTGCCGGTTGACGGTCGCGGTGTTCATGCAGTATTCCTCCGCGCACAAGCCAAGATGGCAGGCTAGCTTCGTATCGATTTGCTTATCGTTGCAGAAATCGATCAACTGCTGTGAAACGGAAACGCTTGAGGGCGCGTCAACCCGAATGGTTGCTTCCCATCTGTCCTGATCGTTCTCCGCAGGGAGAAGGAACAGTCCACTGAGGCTTGGGTCTTTCTTGCGTAAAACACGGCTCACGATATAGACGAGCAGCACAGTTGTCGCCTCCGCACAAACGTAGCTGAGCCAGATCAAATGCCCGTTGACGCTTGTAAACAGC
>JAQVRG010000028.1 GCA_028701165.1 Eubacteriales bacterium
GAGCCTGTGCAGCTTGCGGTGTTAACGGATATCACAAGCGAACGCAATTTCCGGCAGGTCAAAATCGAAAACATCGAGCTATCCAGCGCCGTGGAAAAGGCAAAGATCGCATCCCGTACCAAAGGCGATTTTTTAGCGAACGTATCCCACGATATCCGCACGCCCATGAACGCCATCTTGGGCTTTTCCCAGCGCGAGCTTGTGGAAAACGCCACGGAGGCGCAGAAAACCGAGTATTTGGAAAAGATCAACGCCACCGGGCAATATCTTTTGAGCCTGATCAACGACGTGCTGGATATTTCCAAGATCGAAAGCGGTAAATTCGTTTTGCAGGAACGCCCGGAGGATCTTAACAGCATGATCGACGGCGTCGATAACGTCATACGCCCGCTGGCGGTGCAAAAGGGCGTGCGTTTCGACATTTTGAGCAAAGGCGTTACCGTGAAGCGCGCCAAGGGCGACCGCATGCGCATGCAGCAGATCCTCATCAACCTTTTGAACAACGCCGTCAAGTTTACGCCGCCGGGCGGCAGCGTCACTCTCTCCGTTGAGGAGTATAAGATAGAAAATGGGCGCGTGTACAACCGCTTTACGGTACGCGACACAGGCATTGGCATGAATCCCACGTTTCTCGCGCGCATGTACGACCCCTTCGAGCAGGAATCCGCCGATAAGCAAGGCACGGGTACGGGCTTGGGGCTTACTATCGTCAAGAGTATTGTGGAAAAGGCGGGCGGCTCCATCAAGGTGGAAAGTACGCCGAACGAAGGTACTGTCTTTACGGTTCTTCTTTCCTTCGAGCTTTGCGAAAACGAACAGGATGAAGCGCCGCAGATCAAGGGGGAAGCGCAGGCGGATATCGCCGGCCTTCGGGTGCTGCTGTGCGAAGACCATCCTTTGAACGTGGAGATCGCGCGGCGCTTGTTGGATAAGGCGGGCGTTTGCGTAGAAGTCGCCGAAAACGGACAGGTCGGCGTAGAGATGCTGCAAGCCGCCGCGCCGGGCTATTACGACGCGGTGCTGATGGATGTGCGCATGCCCGTGCTCAACGGCCTTGACGCTACGCGGGCCATTCGCGCGTTAGAACGCGAGGACGCCGCACGCATCCCCATCATCGCCATGACCGCCAACGCCTTTGACGACGACGCGCAGGCCTGCATCGCGGCGGGCATGAACGCGCATCTTTCAAAGCCCATCGTACCCGCCAAGCTGTTTGCAACCATCGCGGCTTACTGCCGCGCGGATCAATAATGGAAAGAGGAAACGTATGAAAAAGTATCTTGTCGTTTTGATTGTTCTGTCACTTTTGCTTTGCGCCTGCGCAAACACCGCCGAAGCGCCCGCCGTGACCGCCGCACCCAGCGAGGCCGAAGCGTCCAGCGCACCGACAGACGAAGCGCCCGCTTCGCAGGGCGATACGCCCGACGTCGTCAAAGCCACCATCGATATGGGCGAATACGGCGTGATGGAGCTGGAGCTTTATCCAAACATCGCGCCGCAATCCGTATACAACTTTTGCAGCCTTGCGCGGCAGGGCTTCTATAACGGGCTGATTTTCCACAGGGTCATCGACGGCTTCATGATCCAAGGCGGCGACCCGACCGGCACGGGCATGAGCGGCCCCGGCTATGCCATCAAGGGCGAATTCGCGCAAAATGGTGTGGAAAACCCCCTCTCGCATGAGCGAGGCGTCGTTTCCATGGCGCGAAGCGCGCTCCCGGATTCTGCCGGCTCGCAGTTCTTTATCGTGCATCAGGATTCGCAGTTTTTAGACGGGCAATACGCGGCCTTCGGCAAGGTTATAAGCGGCCTTGACGCACTCGACCGTATCGCGCGCATCAAAACCGGCGCGGACGACCGTCCCTATAAGGACGTTGTGATTCAATCCGTCACCATAGACGGTCCCGTGCTGCCGGAGCCTGAAAAGCTGCCGGAATAAGCGCCTTATTCTTCCCTATTAATACTCCTCCACGATGTAGCAGGGACAGGTTCCCGCCGCGTCCATGAGCGGTATGATCGCTTCGTCCGTCGCCGCCGCCTGCCCGGCGGCGACGATTTCTTTTATGCTTCTATAGCCTGTCGCCCACTGCGCCAGCCGTCCTGCGGATATCCGCAGCTGCGGCGGGCGCTTTGTAGGATTGCCCTGTAGATCCACTACGCCCGCGTTGCCGCATACCACGTCGTCCGTGATCTCGACCGATCCGCCGGACAGCCCCGCGGCGCGCAGCAACGGCTGCACGTCCACTACGCCCAGCACGGCCATGGGTACGATCTCGTTTTGCGCGCCGGGGATCACGACGTCCGATGCAAGGCGCATGCGAAGCCCCCGCCCCGCCGTGCGCAGGGCAAAGCTCTCGTACAACAGCCGGTAAGCCGTGGCGGAAAGCGCTATGCACTCGTCCGCGTATACCCCGTCTTCCTCCGCATAGTATATGCAATAGCCCGTCACGTTTCCCGCCTCCTCCACGCGGAGGCATTGCGCGTCACAGGAAGCATAATCCCGGAGTTTCATCGCAAAATCAGCGTAGGAACGGTCGATGACGCAGGAATAGCGCTTGGAAAAAACGCCGTAGCAGGTGTATAGCGCCGATGCGTACGCCCGCATGTCCGTTTGCAGGCAAGCGTCCGAAAACGGGCGCGGCGCTTCGGACGGCAGGGACACATATTGGAAATCGCAGACGGGATAATGCCCGAGGGAACGGTAAACCGCAATGTCCACCGGCCTGTGCGGCAGCAGCGGCACGCCGCGCGCGCGCAGTATGTCCATAAGCGACGTTATGACCTCGCGCATAACGCCCTGCCCGCGAAAGGCCTTCTCCGTCGCCACGCCGGAGAGCACGGCGCAGGGCAGTATCGTATCCCGCACGCGCATGTGCAGCGGAAACCCGTGCGCCACGCCCGCGATCCTTCCCGCCCGTTCCGCCACAACGCACCAATCCGGCAGATACCGCTTAGTAAAAAGCCAGTTCACAAATTCCGTTCCCGCATCCTCGGGGAATACGCGTTCCCAAACGCCCCGGAGCGCCTCGCGCTCGTCGGGCCTTGCAAGCCTTGCCATAACTGCCTCCTTATACTCAAACAAACAGGGCGGCGCGTTTTGCGCCGCCCCATGCTCTTGCTTACGATTCCCAAAGCTTCTCCGGATATACGCCCTTTTGCTTAAGCGCCGCGATGGACGCCATGACGGACGGCTTATCCTCCGGATACGTTACGCCGAACCATTTGTCCACCGTGGGCAGCACCTTAACCGTACCCTTGCCCTCGCTGATGCAGGCCTGCACGTCGGTAGGAAGGAGCGCCTCAAACTTCAGCGGATTGCCCGCAAGCTCCGTTTGGATGCGCCGGTCGAAGGATTCTCTAAAGAAATCCAGTATAGCGGGCTGGAAGCCCCAGAAATTCATCGAAGCCACCGCGTCCGCGGGAACCGGTATCGGCGTGCCCGTATCAAGATAGACGCAGCCTTTGTCGTTCCCCTCGATCTTAAAGCGTTCCACGATGCTGGAAAGATACCCGTCCTTTACTTGACAAACGCCGCGCGTCACGGTGCCGTTCTTGGTAAGCGTATTGGGCAACGGATACCCCACAAGCGCGTGCTCGTCCGCGCCGTGCGGCGCGCACAGATAATCGAAGATGAGCCGATACGCCGTAGGACCGTAGTAATCGTCGGCATTGATGGCTGCAAAGCGGCGGCCGTCGATCGCGTCCGCGGCGCAGAGGATCGCGTGCGTCGTGCCAAAGGGCTTCACGCGCCCCTCGGGTATCGCTACGCCCGCAGGCAGCGCGTCAAGCTGCTGAAACGCATAGCTTACATTGGTTCTCCGCGCGATACGATCGCCTATGACCTCTCGAAAATCCGCTTCGATCTCATGCTTGATGAGGAAAACCACATCCTCAAAGCCCGCCCGCAGCGCGTCATAGATGGAAAAATCGATAAGCAGGTTGCCGTAAGCGTCCATGGGATCGATCTGCTTACAGCCGCCGTAACGGCTGCCAATACCCGCAGCCATAATCACAAGAACCGGTTTGCGCATGATATACCGCCTTCCCTCGCCTTATTCGGCGACGATCTTTTTAAGCTTCGCAAAGCGGGGCAGACCCTGCTCGAAGGTCATCTTGGGCTGACCCTGAATCAGCGGCAGCGCATAGTCGATGAAAGCCTTGGTAACGCCGTTGCCTTCTTTGTTGATCATCTCGGCGGGCACCTTCTTCTCGGTGTTTGCAACATCCGCCAAATCGAACAGCTTCATGTTGCAGACGTAGTTGCCGTCCTTGTCATAACTGCGCTCATAGCCCACCATCTTGTCCGTCACGCCGGCAACGGCCTGCTCCACAGCCGTCTTGCCGGAGAGGAAGGATTCCTGCACGTCGGTTTCGGAGGCGATGTGCGCAGCGCAGCGCTGCATGAGCGAGAACTCGATGCCGCGGCATTTCACGTTGCCCAAGCGTCCCTTGATCACGCCGATCAAATTCGCGGCCAAACCGCCAAGCTGCTTGTGCCCAAAGGCGTCCACGGGGGCGTTCTCCTGCCCGTATTCGACGATGAACTTGCCATCCTTATCATGGATGCCCTCGCTCACGGCGACGATGCACTTCTTGTTCGCCGTGTAGATGCGCTCCACGTCGTTTAAAAACGCTTCCATATCAAAATCGCGCTCGGGCAGATAAATAAGGTCGGGGCCGCAGCCAAATTCGCCCGCAAGCGCCGTGGCGGCGGTGAGCCAGCCCGCATGGCGGCCCATGCACTCCAGCACGCAGATCATCCCCGTGTCGTATACGCGCGCGTCCTTGTAAAGCTCCATGGTGGTCGTGGCGATATACTTGGCGGCGGAAGCGAAGCCGGGGCAGTGATCCGTGCCGTAAAGGTCGTTATCGATGGTCTTGGGCACGCCCATGATGCGGCATTCGTAGCCCGCCTTCTGCATATACTTGGAGATCTTGTTGCAGGTATCCATGGAATCGTTGCCGCCGTTATAGAAGAAGTAACGCACGTCATGCTTTTTGAACACCTCGAGGATGCGCTTATAATCCGTATCGTCCTCGCTGCTGTCCTTAAGCTTATAGCGGCAGGAGCCCAGCGCCGAAGACGGCGTGTGCAGCAAAAGCTCCAGCTCCTTGGGGTCTTCCTTGCCCATGTCGTAAAGCACGTCGTCCAGTACGCCATTGATGCCGTGCGCCGCGCCGAAAACGTTGGTGATCGCGCCGCTGTCAAGCGCCGTGCGGATCACGCCGTAGCAGCTTGCGTTGATCACGGACGAGGGGCCGCCGGACTGGCCGATGATGCACGCGCCTTTGAGTTGAGTTGCCATAAAAAATATCCTCCTTAACGATGAAAAAATAAACTATCTTGATCGCGTTGCCGCGAAAGTCCCGAATCATGGATAGTTTATCACATAACGCATGGAAATAACAAGGATTCGCGCATAGGGATTGCGCCGTTTTACAGGATTTCCCATAAGAACCGATTATGATTTCTAATTCTTTGCGACATTGCTGTGAAATGTATTGCACGAAATCCTATCCTGCGGTTAAAATAAGCGTGAGGTGATTTGCATGTACTATCCTGCTTATGGCGGCGGCGGTTATTTTTTCTTATTGATCCTTGTCATGGTGTTAGGCTTTGCGGCGCAAGCGGGCGTAACCAATACTTATAAGAAGTATTCGCAGGTTCTAGCTTCCTCGCGCGTACCCGCGGGCGAGCTTGCGCGCGCGCTTTTGCGAAACGGCGGCAGCAGCGTCACCGTCAATGAGATCAACGGCGACCTTACGGATCATTTTGATCCCCGCACGGGCGTGGTAAGCCTTTCGCAAAGCGTGTATCCTTCCTCCTCCGTGGCGGCGCTTGCCGTGGCCGCGCACGAGGTCGGGCATGTGATGCAGTATGAGGAGGGCTATCTTCCCATCAAGATACGCAACCTCCTGCTGCCCGCCGCGAGCTTCGCTTCCAAGGCCTCCGTATTCATCGTGCTCGCGGGCGTGCTCTTTGGCATATTCGATCTTGCGATGCTGGGCGTTTATCTTTTTCTCGCTATGCTCGCGTTTCAGGTCGTTACGCTGCCCGTGGAGTTTAACGCCTCCCGGCGCGGCATTGACATGCTCACGGCGGGGGGATACGTTACGGCGGAGGAAGCGCCCATGGCCAAAAGCGTTTTGCGCGCCGCGGCGCTCACCTACGTTGTGGCCGTGCTCTCTACGCTCGTGACGCTTCTTAGGCTGTTCGCCATCGCAAATTCTTCCCGAAGGAGATAAACTTCCCTTCAATATGCCGTATCGATCGTGATCCCCGCGTAGTAATGCGCGAGGATCTCTTTATAATCGGCGCCCTCCTTGGCCATGGCGTTCGCCCCGTATTGGCTCATGCCTACGCCGTGGCCATAGCCCGTGGTGCGGAAAACGACCTCGTCCGCCGTGATCTCCAGCGTAAAATTGGCGCTGTTGAGCTCGAAGAGCTTTCGCAGCTCCCGTCCCGTCGCCTCCGCCTTGCCAAGCTTCACCTTATCCACCCGCCCGCTTGCAAAGCGCGAGCGCACCTTGACCTGCTTGTGCAGCGACGACGCCTTAAGTCCCGCGCCGCTCCACGCTTGATTTACGGCTTTTGCAAAGCGCTTTCTCGACACGCGCACCGTATCGTGAAAAGCGGCCGAAACCTCCTCGCCGGGGCTGTCCACGCTCACAAGATAAGGCACGTCGTTTGCGAACACATGCGCGGCGTCCTCGGTTTGCCCGCCCGCGGAGGAATGGTACAGCGCCTCGATCAGCTCCCCCTCATAGAAGGCCGCCTGCCCCGCCGTTTCCCATACGGCCCGCTGCACCTTGCCTAAATTCTCCTCATACGCGCCGCCCCAATTTTCGCGCAGGGCCGAAAGGCTGCGGTAGGCCTGGCAGCATGCGCTGTCCGTGCAGATCTGCGCGCCGCCGCGCCCGCAGGCGTCCTCTGTGCGCCGAAGCGTATAGGTGCGCGCCGCCACCGCCTGCGCCTTGAGCGCCTCGGTTTCAAAGGAGGCGGGCATTTCCGCCGCCACCACCCCCACAAGATATTCTTCCAGCGCCATCGATACCGTCTCCTCCGCGCGATGGTCGTATACGCTGACGCGCGCTTCGCTTTGCGGCGGAGACGGCGGCGGCGTCTTGCTGTAACAGCAGCCGCGCACGATCAGCGCCGCCAACGACAAAAGCAGTCCCAACGACACGGCGCCGCGCCATGGCAGGGCTGTCAGGAATGCGGGCAGAAAGCGCGCCTTTGATTGTCTCCGTCGCAAAGTTAACATTCTGTCTATAAAATATGTGCATCCCGCGTATTGAATGACCGTCTTTTTGCATGTATACTGAATTTGTAGAAATATGGAGAGGAAGGCAATCTATGATCCAAGAGATCAATAACGGCGACAAAGACGCGCTGCGGAATTTTTTACATATCTACGCGAAGCATATACTCGATCGCGCAACGGCGCAAACGCCGGACGAGCTGCACGCGCGCGAGGCGACCCGTATGACGATCCTTGCCATCACCACGGCGGCAAACGCGGGACAGGTGCCCGGCGAACCCGTGCCTTGGGTGGATAAGCTGACGGACGAGAGCGTTGCGCGGCTTTCCATGCCCCTTGACGCAAGCGTGCAGCCGGTAAAGCCCGAAGCGCCGCAGGCCGCACCCACGCCCGAAGCGCCGCCTTGGGAAAACGCCGTTCCCATGCGCGTCGAGCCCGCGCTGGAAACGCCTTACTACACGGAGCAGGCGCAATCCGCCTGCGCTTACGCGGATTACGCCGCGCCAGAAACGATCCCGGCAGCAGCGCCGGTCTATATGCCCGCAGAGGCAGCGCCCGCGGAAGCCTACGCGGAACCCGCCCCTACGCGTATTACACAAACGCAGCAAACGTATGAACCTGTGGTTCTATTCGATAAAAAGAAGAAATCTGATCCGTTTTATGAAGACGACGATTTCGAATTTGAGGAAGAGGCAAGCGGCAGCCGCCGAAAAAAGGGAAAAGAGGACGCGCCCGTCGGCCTCGTGTTTTTGATTTTCCTAATGGCGCTCGTCGTACTGGGGCTGATTTGGATGCTGCTGGTGATGCTCATGGCAAAAGGATATCTCCCCGTGATGGATTTCGGCTTTGCGCAGTGGTTCAACGAGCACGTCTTCATGCTCTTTTAGGCAAGAGTTTTCAGCCGCGTCACATTGTTTTGGCTTCGATGTGATATCCTTATAATGCAATAGGAGGAATATGAATATGACTTTTTCCGCATACATCATGGCGTGGAACGCGGCGGCGATCATCTGCCTGCTCGTCGGTATCGCGCTGTGGATACTGGAAATGTTCACGCCGGGGTTGGGCGTGCCCGCGCTGCTCGGCTCCATCTCGCTTTTGGCGGCGATCGTTCTAAGCGCCAAATCCTTTTCCCACGCGATGATCACGCTCGCTCTCATCCTCATTTTTCTTGGGGTTTGCGCGTTCTTTATCTTTCGCGCCTTTTCCCACGGTAAACTGCACCGCATCGTGCTCCAAGAAAGCGTAGGGGGCGACTCCACGCCGCTGATGGGCATGCGGGACATGGTCGGCAAAGAGGGCGTCGCCCTTACGCATCTGCGCCCCGCCGGCGACGCCGATTTTGACGGGCAGCGGCTGGACGTTGTAAGCGAAGGCGCTTTCATCGAAAAGGGCGCGTCGGTGCGGATTGAACGCATCGAGGGTCTGCGCGTTATCGTAAAGCAGGTATAAGGAATCATGGCGCTTCATTTTTGTAAGACCTGCGGCACCGTGTTTGACGATAAGAACGGCGGCTGCCCCAAATGCGCCACAAGCGTCGTGATGGACGCGGTGACCGCCAACACCTACGCGCCGCCGGAGAGCGAAATGAGCGAGGCGGAAAGCAGCGCCGCGCGCAAAAAATCATGGATACAGCTTGTGATCGGCGTGCCATGCTTCATAGGCTTCATCTATTTACTCGTGTATATTTTCAAAATCATTAAGGGAGGCTAAACCATGAGCGATCTTATCTTTTCAGGCGTCGTTATCGTACTTATCATCGTATTTCTCGCCATTTTCTTCAGCTTCGTACCCATCGGGCTGTGGATCTCGGCCACCGCATCCGGCGTTAAGGTGGGCATTTTCCAGCTTGTCGCCATGCGCATCCGCAAGGTTGCACCCTCGCGCATCATTAACCCCATGATCAAGGCCACCAAGGCCGGCCTTACCATCCCGCTCAACAAGCTTGAAGCGCATTATCTCGCGGGCGGCAATGTGGATCGCGTAGTCAACGCGCTGATCGCGGCGCAGCGCGCGGGCATCCCGCTGGATTTCGAGCGCGCGTGCGCCATCGACCTCGCGGGCCGCGACGTATTAAACGCCGTGCAGATGAGCGTTAACCCCAAGGTCATCGAGACCCCCGTCATCGCCGCGATCGCCAAGGACGGCATCGAGCTTCGCGCCAAGGCGCGCGTTACGGTGCGCGCCAATATCGACCGCTTGGTCGGCGGCTCCGGCGAGGAGACCATCATCGCCCGTATCGGCGAGGGTATCGTCACGACTGTCGGCTCCTCGATCAGCCATAAGGACGTGCTGGAAAACCCGGATCTCATCTCCCGTACCGTGCTCAACAAGGGCTTGGACGCGGGTACCGCATTTGAAATACTCTCCATCGACATCGCGGATGTGGACGTAGGCCGCAACGTCGGCGCGCAGCTGCAAATCGACCAAGCCGAAGCCGATAAGCGCATCGCGCAGGCAAAGGCCGAAGAACGCCGCGCCATGGCCGTCGCGCAGGAACAGGAAAACAAAGCCGAGGTGCAGGGCATGCGCGCGCGCGTGATCGAAGCCGAGGCGGAGGTTCCCAAGGCGATCGCCGCCGCGTTCAGGGATGGCAAGCTGGGCGTTATGGATTATTACAACATGCAAAACGTCATTTCCGATACCAAGATGCGGGATTCCATCGCGGGCGAAACGCAGCCCCAGAAATAATGGAATTTCCCATGCGTAACGGAAAGGAGGGCAGCGCATGAACGTTGGCGTCATTTTCATCGCAATCATCTACATTGCGGTGCAGGTCATTGCGACCCAACAAAAGAAAAAAAAGCAGGAGGAGCAGAAAGCCCGGCAAATGCCGCAGGCCGAACGCCCCCAGCCTGCCCGCGTTCCCGACCGCACACCGGCGAGGCCCCGTCAAAGCAGCGTATTTCCCGGCCTTGAGGATCTGTTCCCGGATGTGGATACGTCCCCGGCGCGTCCCGCGCCGCAAAGGAAACCCCAGCCTCCCCGGCGCATGCCCGCTGACGACCGTTTCCCCGACCGTACGCCCGCGCCCAAGCAGGGCAGCTCAGGTAACCGCACGACGGAAGGGCTCGGAACATGCCGCAGTATGGCGGATCGCC
>JAQVRG010000308.1 GCA_028701165.1 Eubacteriales bacterium
GATCATCTCGTCGAACATCTCAAAGCCCGCGTTGCGGTAAGCGATCACCGGGTCCTTTTGGCCGATCGCCTGCAAGCCGATCCCTTGACGAAGCTGATCCATCGCGTCAATGTGATCCATCCAGTGTGCGTCCACGGCGCGAAGCAGCATCACGCGCTCCACCTCGCGCATGTCAACGCCCGCCTCCGCCGCCGCAATCGCCTGCTCCTGCTTTGCGTAAGCGTCCTCCGCCATCCGCTGCACGTCCCGGCTCATTTCCTGCGGGCTTGAAACGTCCTTCAGGGCGTTATACATATCCGCGCGCGTCAGCTCCGTGATCTCCCTGCACATGCCCTGCACGTCCCAATCGCTTGCCGATCCCACGCAATAGCGCTGCACGCGCTCCTGCACGGTCTCCGTGATCATTTCCACGATGGAATCGTGAATATCCTCGCCCATGAGCACCTTGCGGCGCTGGCCATAGATGATCTCGCGCTGCTTGTTCATCACGTCGTCGTATTCCAGCACGTTTTTGCGGATGTCGAAGTTGTGCGCCTCCACCCGCTTTTGCGCGCCCTCGATCTGCTTGGTGATGATGCTCATATCGATGGGAATATCGTCCTCGGGGCTGATCTTCTCCATGAGCGATCTTACGCGTTCGCCGCCAAAGCGCTGCATAAGCTCATCCTCCATGGAAACGTAGAAGCGGGTCGAGCCGGGATCGCCCTGCCTGCCCGCGCGCCCGCGCAGCTGGTTATCGATACGCCGGGATTCGTGCCGCTCCGTGCCGATGATATGCAATCCGCCCGCCGCGACGACCTTTTCATGCTCGGCGTCCGTGACCTCTTTATGCTTGGCGTAAAGTTCGGCAAACTGCCGCCGCGCATCCAGTATCTCCTCGTCGTCCGTATCCGCGTGGCCGGTGGCCTCCTCGATGAGCCAGTCCTCCATGCCCGCCTGCCGCAGCTCCCGCCGCGCCATGAATTCGGGGTTGCCGCCTAAAAGGATATCCGTACCGCGTCCTGCCATGTTGGTAGCGATGGTGACGCTGCCGTACTGACCCGCCTGCGCCACGATCTCGGCTTCCTTGGCGTGCAGCTTGGCGTTTAATACCTCATGCTTGATGCCGCGTTTTGATAAAAGCGCCGACACGATCTCGCTCATCTCCACGGAAATGGTACCCACAAGGATAGGCTGCCCCGTCTGATGCACCTTGACGATCTCGTCTATCACCGCCGTGAGCTTGCCTTTTACGGAAGCGTAGACCACGTCGTTGTAGTCCGTGCGGATCAAGGGCATATTGGTGGGGATCTCCACTACGTCCAAATTGTAGATGCCCTGAAACTCATCCTCCTCGGTCTTGGCGGTACCCGTCATGCCCGCGAGCTTTTTGAACATGCGGAAATAGTTTTGGAAGGTGATGGTCGCAAGCGTCTTGTTCTCGCGCTCCACCTTGACGTGCTCCTTGGCCTCCAACGCCTGATGCAGCCCGTCGCTGTAACGCCTGCCGATCATCAAGCGGCCTGTAAACTCATCGACGATAAGCACCTGCCCCTCCTGCACGACATAATCCTTGTCGCGTTGGAACAGAGCGTGCGCCTTGAGCGCCTGCTGGATATGATGGAGCGTTTCCGTGTTCTCCGTAGCCGAAATATCCTCAATGCCGAAAAAGGCCTGCGCCTTGTTCATGCCCTGCTGCGTAAGCGCCACGGTACGCGCCTTGATGTCCGCCATATAATCGCCGCTCTCGGGCTGATCCTCGCCCATGAGCGTTTCGGCTTTGCTCTTCTTCTCTATGTTTTCCCCGCGCTCCAAACGGCACACGAATTTATCCGCCTTCTCGTACATATCCGTGGACTGCTCGCCGTGGCCGGAAATGATCAGCGGCGTACGCGCCTCGTCGATGAGTATGGAGTCCACCTCGTCAACGATCGCGTAGTTGAGCTCGCGCTGCACCATTTCCTCTTTGTAGACCACCATGTTATCCCGCAGGTAATCAAAGCCGAATTCGTTGTTGGTGCCGTAGGTGATATCCGCGTTGTAGGCCTCGCGGCGCTCCGTATTATCAAGCTCGTGTACGATACAGCCGACCGTCAGACCCAAGAATTTATAGATCTTCCCCATCCACTGCGCGTCGCGCTTGGCGAGGTAGTCGTTCACCGTGACCACATGCACGCCGTGGCCGGAAAGCGCGTTCAAATAGACGGGCAGCGTCTCCGTAAGCGTCTTGCCCTCGCCCGTTTTCATTTCCGCGATCCTGCCCTGATGCAGCACGACGCCGCCGATGATCTGCACGTCGAAATGCCTTTGTCCAATGGTGCGCCACGCAGCCTCCCGCACGACGGCATACGCCTCCGGAAGCAGATCGTCCAAGGTCGCGCCGTTTGCAAGCCTTTCCCGGAATTCCCGCGTTTTATCCCGCAGCGCCGCGTCGGATAAGGCTTTCGTCGCAGGCTCTAGGGCGTTCACCCGATCCAGTATCGGGCGCAGCTTCCTAATCTGCGCTTCGGATGTATTGCCCAGCAGCTTATCTAAAAAACTCATGGCTTACCTCCATAA
>JAQVRG010000029.1 GCA_028701165.1 Eubacteriales bacterium
AGGCTGTCGTCGTCGGAATAGAAGCCGAGCTTGGTGATGTAGTTGGAGAGCGCGTCCAGCCACACAGATACCACATGCTTCTCGTCGAAATCGACGGGGATGCCCCACTTGAAGCTAGTGCGGCTGACGCACAGATCCTCAAGGCCGGGTTCGAGGAAGTTCGAGAGCATCTCCTTGGCGCGAGCGGGCGGCTGAATGAATTCGGGGTGCGTCTTGATGTGCTCGATAAGGGCTGGGGCGTACTTGCTCATCTTGAAGAAGTAGCTCTCCTCCTCGACGATTTCGGTCTTGCGGCCGCAGTCGGGGCAGCAGTCGCCGTCCACAAGCTGATGCTCCGTCCAGAAGCTTTCGCACGGCGTGCAGTAATGGCCGGAATAGGTGGATTTGTAGATATCGCCCTGCTCGTAGAGCTTGCGGAAGATCTTCTGCACGCTCTTTACGTGGTAATCGTCCGTGGTGCGGACAAACCCGTCGTTCGAGATGTTCATGAGCTTCCAAAGCTCCTTGAAGGTCGCCACGATATCGTCCACATACTTCTGGGGCGTGACGCCCTTTTCCTTGGCCTTGCGTTCGATCTTCTGCCCATGCTCGTCCGAGCCTGTCAAAAAGTACACGTCGTACCCCGTCAGGCGCTTATAGCGCGCGATCGCGTCCGCCGCCACGGTGGTGTAGCTGTGGCCGATATGCAGCTTGTCGCTGGGGTAGTAGATGGGCGTGGTGATGTAGAAGGTCTTTTTTGCGTCGTTTGTCTTTTCCATAGTTTTACCTCCAAGTTTCTATTCTATCAATTCGTTCCTTCGATCGTGAACCTCGGCAAAGGCAGAACTGCCTTTGCCGATAAAAAATCGTCCCTTACGCGCAAGCGTATAGGGACGATTTTGCTATCGTGGTACCACCCTACTTCCCGTATGGCTACGGCTCATAAGTGGACGCTGTATCGGGCGTCGCCCGCCCCCCGCTCAAGCGCTGATGGAACGCAGTTCACGAAGGGTCGCTCGGGAGCCATGTTCGGCGCGATCACTGTGGCCGGGCTTCCACCCTCCCCGGCTCTCTTTGCACTGGATGCTGCGCGTACTCTCTCCGTCATTGCGGCATGTTCTGATTTCGTACAAGCATAGCCTATTTATGCCCGCTTGTCAATAAAGAATACCGCTGCCGTGCCTTTACGCGTATGGTTTTTCCCTTCACGGCAGTATTGTCTATTCATTGTTTCTCGCGTTGTTGTCGGTCAAGGGGTCCGTGCCCTCCTCCTCGCCGCTGCCGTCGTCGGCGTGCAGCTCCCAAAGCATGCCGTCCTCAAAGGTGACGCGCACCGTGGGCACCTCCTCGCTTTTCCAAAGGTACACCTGAAATTCGTTGACGTCCAGCAGTTTTTCGCCGGGATCGCCAAAGACCCTGCACACGTCCTCGTAGGATTCGCCGGGGCGGAGGCGGCCAACGTTGAGAACCGTCACGCCCTCGTCGCCCTTATCCGGGAAGGGGTCGGATACGGATATCCACGGCTCCGGGGTATTTTCGGGATACATGGAGGGCAGCGGCGTCCGCGCCGCCTTCTCCTCCTCGATCTTCTTGCCCATCTCGTGCACGTCGATCACCATATCCGGCGTGATCTCGAGCTGATCGAGCACCTTGACGGCGCGCTCATAGCCCTGCTGCGCCGCCTTGATGAAAAAGCGCAGGCCGAGATTCTCATCCTTTTCCGTGTTTGTTCCGTTATAAAGAAGCGCCCCAAGATAGAATTCGCACCGCGGGTCCTCCTTATCTGCGCCTTGGCAGATATAGGCAAAGCCCTGCTTGGCCTTTTCCTTCTCCTCATCGGTGCGCGCCTTGTTTTCGGTGAGCATCACGCCCGCGATGAACATCGCGTCCACGTTGCCGGACGCGGCCGCCTGCCCGTAATAGCGCATGGCAAGATCGCGGTCCTTCTTCACGAGCACGCCGTCGTAATACATTTCGCCCAGCTCCACCGCCGCGTCCATGTTGCCCGCGTCCGCGCTCATTTGGAGCCATTTCGCCGCCTTGTTTCCGTCTACTGCCGTGCCGATCCCCTTTTTATAGCAAACGCCAAGCTTGCCTATCGCGTCCATATCGCCCTGCGCGGCCGCCTTTTCGTACCACCCCACAGCCTCGCTCGCGTCCGCGCGCACGCCCGCGCCCGCTTGCAGCATCACGCCGTATTCGTACATGGCGCGCACGATCCCCGCGTTCGCCGCGCGGCGCATCAGCTCCGCCGCTTTCTTTTCGTTCGCCTGTACGCCCTCGCCGTCGCGCTGGCAAAGCGCCATGCGGTAAACCGCCTCGCTGTTGCCGAGCGCCGCGCTCTCCTGCAATTTCACAAAAGCGTCGGCAAATTTCCGTTCATTATAAAGCGCGATCCCCGCTGCAAGCTCCTCTTCGCCGTTTGCCTGCGGCAGCGGCGTGCGCTTTGCGGGCGTCGGCGTAGCAACCGGGGTCGCTGTGGGCACGGGCGGCATCGTCCAGCTTGGCGCGGCCGTTTCCTCCGCCGACGCTGTGGGCACGCTTGCGCCGCCCGCCTGCATCCATGGGGCGGCGGGGGAGCCGATGGGCATCGCGGGCGGCAGGGTATAGGTTTCTTTTGCCGAACAGGCGGAAAGAAGAAAAGCCAAAAAAATAGGGGAGAGCCGCATAAACAACTCACGTTTCTTCATGCACACACCCTCCCTTGGAACTATGTAATTATCGTTTGGGGATTGTCAAGGGGCGCACCCCTTGACTATATTCCGGCTCGGACGGCTTTGCCGTCCGAACGGATCGGCGCATGTCGCCGTTTCATTGCGCGATTTGCGCCCGTGCCGCAGGCGCAGCAAATCGTGTAAACTCGTAAAAGGTCGAACGACCTTTTACGAAAGCGCAGCGCTTATTCCGGCTCGGACGGCTTTGCCGTCCGAACGGATCGGCGCATGTCGCCGTTTCCCTGCGCGATTTGCGCCCGTGCCGCAGGCACAGCAAATCGTGTAAACTCGTAAAAGGTCGAACGACCTTTTACGAAAGCGCAGCGCCTATTCCGGCATAACCACCGGTATGAACTCCAATATCGCCGCGACAAAGCGTTCCGGCTTTTCCTCGTGCAAAAGATGGCCGGCGTTTCGCACCACCGTAAAGCCAGCGTCGTGCAAGGCCGCGTGGAAGATATCCACATCCTCCGCCTTATGCCATTTGTCCTCGCTGCCCTGCATGATCAAGACAGGCGTATTCATATCGCGCAGTCTTTGCAGCACCGTTTCCTCGTCAAAGCTTTGCAGGGTCGTACGGATGCAGCGCCGCCCGTCCGGATCGGAGGCGGGCTTATAGTATTGCTCAACGACCTCGTCGTTGATGTTGGTCAGATCAAAGAAGCAGTCCTCAAGCACCTTGCGCACCGTACCCATACCGTACAGCCGGCTTGCGATGCCGCCAAAGAGGCCGCTGTCCATCAGCTTGACGGGCATGGGCATATCGCCCGTAATACCGCCGGGCGTGACGGCGACGATGCGTCCCACGCGCTCCGGGCAATCCAAGGCAAACTGCATGGCGTACAGGCTCCCCATGGAAAAAGCCGCGAAATGCGCGGATTCGATGCGCATCGCGTCCATAAACAGCCTTAGCGCCATGGCGTGCGCCTCGATGGTATAGTCAAAATGGATGGGTCTGTCGGAATAACCGTGCCCGGGCAGATCGACCGCGATCACGCGGTAATGCTCGCGCAGGCGGTAAAAGACGTTGCGCCAAGTATAGCCGGACTGGGCGATGGAGTGGACGAGGATCAGCGGTTCGCCTTCGCCGTCCTCTATATAGTGGATACGGGTCGCTTCATACTCGATGTGCGGCACGTTCTGCCACGCCGGCTCCTCCACGGGCGGCTGGGGCTGCGGCTGGGGCTGCTGTGCGCCGTCCGCCTGCGACTGCTGGGCGGTCGCCTCCAAAATCGAGGCCATGGAAGCCGCGGCGGCGTTCGCCTGCGCGCGCTCCTTAACCCGGAATGCGCGGTTGGCGCGCGGCGCGGGCTCCGCGGGCACCTCGACCGGCAGCAGGATGGTGGCAAAGTCACCCACATGCTCCGAATTGATAAACTTTTTGATTTCCAAAGAAAGGCTCACGCCGTTCCTCCTGTCCATACAAAGACAAGGGTCTGCACCCTGTCCCTGTTTCCATACAAATTCAGTTTATTTTACATGCTTTTAACTTGGATTGCAACCAAAAGGATAGAAATAGCACCGATTGTTCACGGTTGCGGCGTTTTTTTCATATCCTGACAAAGCCGTTGCAGCTTTTCTTTCTTATTATCCGCGGGTTTTTTCGCGCAGTGCAACAAAAGCGCGCGCTTAAGCTCGCCTACGCGCTTGGAGGGCTTGAGCGAAAGCCACGCCATGATATCCTCGCCCGTACAGTCCAGCTCGTTTTCGCCAAACGGCGCGTGCTGCTGCCGCATTTCCATCAGCACCCGCTGAAAGCGCATCGCCGTTTCCACAGGCGTTCCCTTTTTCGTTCTGCCCGAACCGTACACGTCCGCTTCCCGAAGGCGCGCCACGCGCAGGCTATGCTCGTATCCCCACTGCGCGAAGCGTTCGCGCAGCGTGCTCTCCTTGGCGTAGCCGGTCAGATCGTACATGTGGTGCGCGATGAGCGCGCATGCTTCGTCCACAATCGCCGCGGGATACCGAAGCTGTGTAAGGATCTCCCGCGCCATTTGCGCGCTGATGGCGTCATGCCCGTACATATGTCCGGCGTTTGCGGGCTTCCTATCGGCTTGCTGCGTCTGTTCGTCGCTCTTTTCGTCCTTCTTCGCGCTGTTTTCCGCTTTCGCATCCTGCGCCGCGCGCGCCGCCTGTTCGGTTGGGGTATAGGGCGCGGCGTACGCGGGCGTTTCCGTTTCCGCCGTATCGTTGCGGCGCTTCGCTTCGGGCTTGCCCACGTCGTGTAAAAGCGCCGCAAGGCGGCAGGCAAGCGCCGTTTGCTCGTCATACCCCGCAACGTCCAAGCAGGCCGCGGTGTGCAGATTGTGATACAGCACCGTATAAGCGTGATAGGTAAGCCGCTGCACCTGATACCGCCCCGCCGTGAGCGCGGGCAGGATCACGTCGAGCGCGCCGAGCTTATCGAGCATCACAAGCCCCTTATAAACCGGACTGTCCTCGCCGGGCGCGGTCCCTATGTCCCCGTTCGCGCCGTAGCGTATATCGGAAAGCAGTATTTTTGAAAGCTCGTCGCGTATCCGCTCGGCGGAAATGTCCTTTAGCCCCTTCGCGTATTTTTTCGCGGCTTCGAAGGTCTTCCCTTCTACCGAAAACCCAAGCTCGCAGGCAAAGCGCACCATGCGAAGCACGCGCAGCGCGTCGTCCCGCATGATCTCCTCCGGGTCGGGGGTGGTGGCGCAGATCACGCCGTGGGAAAGGTCGTCAAGCCCGCGCCGGGTGGGATCGAGTACCTCTCCCGTGCGGATATGTGCGTAAAGGGCGTTTACCGTAAAATCACGGCGGAACGCGTCCTGCGAAAGCGATTCGCCAAACGCCACGCTCTTAGGCTTATGCGCGCCGCCGATTTCATAAACGTCCCTGCGGAAGGTGGTGTGCTCATAGGCTTCGTTGCCGGGGCAAAGCAGCACCGTGCCAAACTCTACGCCTTGGGGCACATAGCGAAGGCTGCGCTTTTCGCACATCTCCATCACCTTGTCCGGCGTCATGGCGGAGCAGATATCACGATCCCGCACAGGGTAGCCAAGCAACTGGTTTCGCACCTGTCCCCCCACGGCGTAAAGCACCGTGCCCGCTTCGTAAAAGAAGCGGGCAAGCGCCAAAAGCTCGAGCGGGAAGGTGACTTTTGCCATAGGCTTTATTCCTCGTCCGCCTGTTCGGTCTGCGGCTCCATCTCGCTTTCGATCTCCTCCTGCGTGGGTACGAGCGCCACGGATATGACCCGCGTGCCCTCGTCCACGCGCATGAGACGGATGCCCTGCGTGTTGCGGGAGATGACGCTGATCTGCTCCACGGGCATGCGCATCACCGTGCCGTCGTCCCGAATGAGGATGATATCCTCGCTTTCGCCCGGATGCGTCGCCTTCATGCAGGCAAGATCGCCTGTCTTTTCGGTAAGGTTCTGCGCGGCCACGCCCTTGCCGCCTCGGTTTTGCAGCCTGTAGCCGCTTTCCGGCGTGAGCTTGCCCATGCCGTTGTCCGTCACGGTAAGCACGAAGGAATCCGGCCGTATGATGCTCACGTCCACGACCTCGTCGCCCTCGTTCAAAAGGATGCTGCGCACGCCCGTCGCGGTTCTGCCCATGGGGCGCACGTCGTCCTCGCTAAAGCGGATGCACTTGCCCTTCTTGGTGCCCACGAGGAACTCATCGTTCCCCTTGGACGCCATAACGCCGATAAGCTCGGCGTCCTCGCGCAGGTTTTGGGCGATGATGCCCGTGCGGCGGATGTTGTCGAATTCGCTGACGGCGGTCTTTTTGATCACGCCCTGCCGCGTTGCGAGCACGAGGTAGGATCGATCCTTTTCCTTGGGTACGGGGATCATCGCCGTGACCTTTTCGCCCTCCCTGAGCTCCAAGAGGTTGACGATGGCCGTGCCCTTGGCCTGCCGTCCCGCTTCGGGGATGTTATAGCACTTCTGGCAGAACACGCGCCCCTTGTTGGTGAAATACATGATCTCGTTGTGCGTGGTGGTGCCGAAAATGTGCTCTACAAAATCCTCCTCCTTGGTGGTTTGGCCTATGATGCCCTTGCCGCCGCGGTTCTGGCTTCTGTAGGTATCCATGGCGATGCGCTTGATGTAGCCCTGATGCGTCAGCGTTACCACCATATCCTCCTGCTGGATGATATCGTCAAGATCGATGTCGTCCGTAGCGATGCCGATCTCGGTGCGGCGGGGATCGGCGTACTTGCGCCGTATCTCGAGCACCTCCTCCTTGATGATGGCAAGCAGCTTGGTCTCGTCGCTGAGTACGCCCTCATAGTAGCTTACAAGCTCGGTAAGGTTCTTGTGCTCGTCGAGTATCTTATCGCGCTCCAAGCCGGTAAGCCGCGCAAGGCGCATATCGAGTATGGCCTGCGCCTGCTTTTCGGACAGAGCAAAGCGCTCGATCAGATTGACCTTGGCGGCGGGGGTGGAGGCGGATTTCTTAATTACGTCCACGACCTCGTCGATGTTGTCAAGCGCAATGATGAGGCCTTCCAATATGTGCAGGCGTTCCTTCGCTTTATCAAGATCGTACTGCGTGCGCCGCGTGACCACCTGCTCTTGATGCTTGAGGTAGTACCAGAGCATCTCGCGCAGATTGAGCACCTTGGGCTCGCCGTCCACCAGCGCCAGCATGATCACGCCGAAGGTGTCCTGCATGGGGGTATGCTTATAAAGCTGGTTCAAAACCACGTCGGGGGAAACGTCCTTGCGAAGCTCGATCACGATGCGGATGCCGTTGCGGTTGGATTCGTCGCGGAGCGCCGTGATGCCGTCGATGCGCTTTTCGTGCACCATGTCGGCGATGCGGGCAACCATGCGCGCCTTGTTGACCTGATAGGGTATCTCGCGTACGATGATGCGCCCCTTGCCGTTTGGCATAACGTCAGTCTCCACCTTGGCGCGCACCACGACGCGGCCGCGTCCCGTGCGATACGCCTGCCGCACGCCGGAAACGCCCATGATCAGGCCGCCCGTCGGGAAATCGGGCGCGGGGATATAGTTCATCAGCTCCTCGACGCCGATCTCGGGATCGTCGATCATGGCGACATACGCGTCGATCACCTCGCCAAGATTGTGCGGGGGTATGTTGGTCGCCATGCCGACCGCAATGCCGCCCGAGCCGTTGACCAAAAGGTTGGGGTAGCGCGCGGGAAGTACGGTGGGCTGCATGAGCGTCTCGTCGAAGTTCGGCATGAAGTCCACGGTATTCTTGTCGATATCGGCAAGCATTTCCGCCGAAAGCTTGGAGAGCCGCGCTTCGGTATAGCGCATGGCCGCGGCGGAGTCGCCGTCCATGGAGCCGAAGTTGCCCTGCCCGTCCACCAGCGGATAGCGGGTGTTAAAGTCCTGCGCCAAGCGCACCATGGCGTCATAGACGGAGCTGTCGCCGTGGGGATGGTATTTACCCATGACGTCGCCCACGATGCGCGCGCTCTTATGCGTCGGCTTATCGGCGGTATAGCCCTGCTCGCCCATGGAGTAGAGGATACGCCTGTGCACAGGCTTAAGCCCGTCGCGTACGTCGGGCAGCGCACGGTTGATGATGACCGCCATAGCATAGGATATGAAGCTTCGCTTCATCTCCGTTTCCAGATCCAGCGGCTTGATTCTCGGGTTTACTTCGTTCTCAAACATAACTTTCCTCAAATCGTTATTTGTAGATCAATAGGGGGTTCGGGGGACGCTTCCCCCGGAAGTTTTATTCGTGAGCGGAGGCGTGTACGCCGCGAGCGTAAGTCCTTGCAGAGCAAGGGTTTCCCTGCGCGTGGCGCTGCCCGCGCCAAAGGCGCAAGCGCCACGTGAGAAACCTCGCGCCGGCGCTTAGCGCCGGTGCGAAAGGGCTTTCCCTTACACGTCCAGATCGACCGCCGCGACGAGTTTGCTGTTTTGCTCGATAAACTCGCGCCTTGGCTCCACCTTGTCGCCCATGAGTACGGTGAAGATCTCGTCGGCACGCATGGCGTCGTCAAGCGACACGCGCAGCATGATGCGGTTGTCCGGGTCCATCGTGGTCTCCCAAAGCTGGTCGGGATTCATTTCGCCAAGGCCTTTATAGCGCTGGATGGTGGGCTTGGGATCGCGGCCGATATCCGTCAGGATGGCGTTGAGCTGCTCGTCGGAATAGGCGTACCACACGCCCTTTCCGCGCGTGACCTTATAAAGCGGCGGCTGTGCGACGTAGACATAGCCCTCGTCGATGAGCGGACGCATATGGCGGTAGAAGAAGGTGAGCATCAGGATGCGGATGTGGCTTCCGTCCACGTCCGCGTCCGTCATACAGACGATCTTATGATACCTTAGCTTGCTCACGTCAAAATCCGAATCGATGCCGCCGCCGAACGCCGTGATCATGGCGCGTATTTCCTCGTTGGCAAGCACGCGGTCAAGCCGCGTCTTCTCGACGTTCAAGATTTTTCCGCGAAGCGGCAGGATCGCCTGAAAGTCCGGGTCGCGCCCCTGCTTGGCGCTGCCGCCGGCGGAGTCTCCCTCCACCAAGAAAATTTCGCACGCGGCGGGATCGGACTGGTTGCAGTCGGCAAGCTTGCCGGGAAGGGAGGTGGAATCGAGCGCGGTTTTTCTGCGCGTAAGCTCGCGCGCCTTTCTTGCGGCGTCGCGGGCGCGGCTTGCCATCAGGCACTTATCGATGATGACCTTTGCGACCTGCGGGTTTTCCTCCAAAAATTCGCTCAAGCCCCGGCCGACGGTGTTGTCCGTCAGCACCCGGATATAGGCGTTGCCAAGCTTGGTCTTGGTCTGCCCTTCAAACTGCGGCTCGGTCAGCTTGACGCTCACGATCGCGGACAAGCCCTCGCGCACGTCCTCGCCCGAAAGATTCGTGTCGCTGTCCTTTAAAATGCCCTTTTTGCGCGCGTAATCGTTAATGACGCGGGTAAGCGCCGTGCGGAAGCCCACAAGATGCGCGCCGCCGTCCACGGTGTTGATGTTGTTGGCGAAGGTGAACACGTTTTCCGTGTATCCGTCGTTGTACTGCATCGCCACCTCAACGGTCGCCACCTCCTGCTTTTCGGGGTCGTTCTTGGAGGCCTCGAAATAGATGGGAGGATTGTGCAGCGGGTCCTTGTTCTTGTTGATATGCTCCACGAAGGATATGATGCCGCCCTCGTAGCGATAGCTCTTCTTTTTGTCGGCGCGCTCGTCCGTGATGGTGATACGGATGCCCTTGTTCAAAAAAGCAAGCTCGCGCATGCGTTCGCACATGGCTTCAAAATCATAATTCACCTCGTCGAACACATCCTTGTCCGCCATGTAGGTGATGGAGGTTCCCGTTTCGCCTTCCTCGCAGGCGCGGGAAACGTGCACGTCGCACTTGGGCTTGCCGTAGGCGTATTCCTGTTCGTAAACCTGACCGCCGCGCCGCACCTCGACATGCAGCCATTCCGCAAGCGCGTTGACGACGGACAGACCCACGCCGTGGAGACCACCCGACACCTTATAGCCGCTGCCGCCGAACTTGCCGCCCGCGTGCAGCACGGTCATC
>JAQVRG010000309.1 GCA_028701165.1 Eubacteriales bacterium
GATGGGGATCGCACCGCCAAGAAGGTTGGGACGGCACTGGCCGTATACGCAGGAGGACGGTTTGACCTCCGGCAGCATGCAGATGGGAATATCCAGCTCTCTTAGAATCTCCTCATCCCATTGCAGGGTATGAATGTTAAAAAGCATCGTACGCGAGGCGTTCGAATAATCCGTCACATGCACTGCACCCCCGGTCAAGCGCCAAATCAACCATGTATCCACGGTACCAAAGAGAAGTTCACCCTTCTCGGCACGCGCGCGCGCATCCTTGACGTTGTTGAGTATCCAGCGCAGCTTGGTGCCGGAAAAATAAGCGTCCAGTACAAGGCCGGTCTTTTCCTTTACGGCCTTATCAAAGCCCTTCTGTTTGAGCTCGTCGCAATAATCCGCCGTGCGGCGGCATTGCCAAACGATCGCGCGGCACACGGGCTGACCTGTGTTCTTATCCCATACGATGGTAGTCTCGCGCTGGTTTGTGATGCCTATGGCGGCGATATCCGCCGCCTGCGCGCCGATCTTTTCCATGGCCTCCCGCGCGACCTGTAGCTGCGTATCCCAAATCTCGTTCGCCTCGTGCTCCACCCAGCCCGCTTGGGGATAGTATTGCCGGAATTCCTTTTGCGCGACACTTTCCATACTGCCCCGCGCGTCAAAAAGTATGCAGCGGCTGCTTGTGGTGCCCGCGTCCAGCGCCATGATATACCTTGCCATAGGATCCCCCCTCCGTTATCTTTACAGAATAGCAAAGGGCAAAGGAAACCCTCTGCCCCGCCGCTTTATGACTGCACTAAAAACGCTTGGATAAAAGCGTCAAGATCGCCGTCCATCACGGCTTGGATGTTGCCGTTCTCCACCCCTGTGCGGTGATCCTTGACCAGTGTATAGGGCTGGAATACATAAGAGCGTATCTGACTGCCCCATTCGATCTTCTTCATCTCGCCTTTGATCTGCGCCATCTGCTCCATGCGTTCGCGCTCCTGCAATTCTAACAGCTTGCCCTTGAGCATGCGCATAGCCATTTCCTTGTTTTGAAGCTGGCTGCGTTCGTTTTGGCACTGCACCACAATGCCCGTCGGCAAATGCGTGATGCGGATCGCGGAGCTTACCTTGTTAACGTTCTGCCCGCCCGCGCCGCCGGAACGGTAAGTGTCGATGCGCATCTGATCGGGATCGAGCGCGATATCGTCCACGTCGTCGTCGAAGATCGGCGTTACGTCCAAGGATACAAAGGAGGTATGCCGCCGCCCCGCCGCGTCGAAGGGGGATATGCGCACCAGCCTGTGCACGCCCTTTTCGGCCTTGAGATACCCGTAAGCATTCTCTCCGTCCACCTCGAAGGTGACGCTTTTTACGCCCGCCTCGTCGCCGTCCAGCAGATCCAGCACCTTGACGGTATAGCCGTGCTGTTCGCAATAGCGCGTATACATGCGGTAGAGCATCTGCGTCCAGTCCTGCGCCTCGGTGCCGCCCGCGCCCGCGTGGAGCGACAGCACCGCGTTGGAGCTATCGTAGGGGCCTTTGAGCATAAGCTCAAGGCGCAGCGAATCCACGCCCGCCTTAAAGGAGGAAAGCTCGGCTTCGATTTCGGAAAGCAGGCTCTCGTCGTCCTCCTCCTCCGCCATCTCCACCAGCGTCTGCACATCCTCGCCCTGCGTGCTCAGCTTTTCATACTTTTTGATTTTGCCCTCCAAGGTTTTGATGCGGGCGTTGACCTTGTTGGCCGCCTCCACGTCGTCCCAAAACCCCGGCTCCGCCATCTTTTCTTCCAGCTTTCCCTTTTCTTCCGTCATGCCCGGGAAGTCAAAGGGATTCACCTGCCTCTTTCAGCGTTTGTACGGCCGCCTGTAATGCCATTTTGGTTTCGTCCAATACGATCACTGTAGCTCACTTCCTTCAATAAATAATATTTCATTGCTATTTGTGTTTTCTCCGGGATTCGGGGGTCGCAACCCCCGGAAGCGCTGATTCCGGCTCCGGCGGCACGCACGCCGGAACGGATGCGGCTCGTGTAGCCGCTTCCCCTCAGGATTTTCTGACCGTGTCCGAAGGACGCAAGAAAATCCTGTAACCTCACATCGATGGCTTCGTTATCGATGTGAAAAGGGCTTTAGCTCTTCCCGCAGCAATTCTTGTATTTTTTTCCGCTGCCGCAGGGGCAGGGATCGTTGCGCCCCACCTTGTTGCCCACGCGCTTGGGCTGCGGCTTATCGTCCCCGGAGGTTTCGATGGGCTTTGCAAGCTGCTGCCGCTCCATGGGCGCTTTGCTCACGACCACATGGAATAGCTGGCGCACGGTCTGTTCGCGTATGCCAACGATCATCTCGTCGAACATCTCAAAGCCCGCGTTGCGGTAAGCGATCACCGGGTCCTTTTGGCCGATCGCCTGCAAGCCGATCCCTTGACGAAGCTGATCCATCGCGTCAATGTGATCCATCCAGTGCGCGTCCACGGCGCGAAGCAGCATCACGCGCTCCACCTCGCGCATATCAACGCCCGCCTCCGCCGCCGCAATCGCCT
>JAQVRG010000310.1 GCA_028701165.1 Eubacteriales bacterium
CCTTTAGCCCGGCTTTGTCCGCCGCGCTGCCCTTTACGATCTCTGTGATCTGGGTATGCGTGGTGTAGCCAAAGCCAAACTGTTGATACAGGCTGTCCAGCGGATCGTTGGGGTTGCTGTTGGTGCGCATATAGATATCCTGCAGCGATACGCCCATATAGGGACGGCCGGTAACATAGCCAAGATCCATCAAGTCTGCAATGACGGTCTTTACGGAATCGATCGGGATGGCGAAGCCTAAGCCCTCGACGCCGATGCTTTGTGTTTTGGCGTTGATGATGCCGATAAGTTCGCCGCGCGCATTGAACAAACCGCCGCCGGAATTGCCCGGGTTGACGGCCGCGTCCGTCTGCATAAGCGTAAGATTCAGCCCGTCAAGATCGAGCGTCCTGTCAAGACCGCTGACGATACCCGTGCTGACGCTGCAAATGAATTCGCCTAAGGGGTTGCCCACGGCAAATACATTTTCGCCTACAGCCGTCTGCTTGGAAAAGCCGAGCGTCGCGGCGGGGAGGTTCTTTGCGTCCACCTTGAGGATGGCCACGTCGGTCTGCGCGTCCTTGCCTACGACCTGCGCCTGATACTCGGTGCCGTCCTGTAGGCATACATACACGGTTTGGCCGCCGCTGATCACATGTTCGCAGGTGACGATATAGCCGTCTTCGGTGAGAATGATGCCGGAGCCGGAACCGTATTGGATCTCGTCTGAGGCGTCATCGGAAGATTTGTTTGGATAGCTGTATACATTATAGTAAGCGCTTGCGGGAACCTTGGTGGTAATACCGACCGCGCTCGCCATGCAGCGCTGCACCGTATCGACGGCGGCGTTGGCGGTTATCGCGGCGCTCTCCGCTGTGGTCAGACGCTTGGAGGCGGTACCGTCCGGCTTGAAGGGCGCGGGCGCCTCGGCGGCGCTTTCCTTTTCCGCGTCCGCTTCTTCGGCAGCCGCAGGAGATTGCGCTTCTTGTTCGGGAACGGGGGATTCGACGACGACACTGTCCTGTTCCAGCACGGCCTGCTTAGAAGAATCTTGCGCATCTCTGCCGCCAAAGATCAGGAACATACCGCCGGTAAGGCAACAGCACAGCACGGCAACGATCAGAGAACACGCGATAAGCTGGCCAAAGCTGAACTGCTTGCGTTCGCGCGAAACAGCGGGCTGATAGTAAGGCTGATATTGCTCCCTCGGGGGATACGGCGCGCCCTGCTGCTGATTCTGATTCTCGTACCATTTGTTTTCCATACCCATTACTCCTTTCGTAAGGAAATGATACTGTAAGGGGGAGCATAGCGCTCTTTCTTACGTTTCACAGTATAGCCAATAATTTTGATCATAAAAAATCAGCATTGTACCAATATTATGGATGATTTTGTACTTAATATGGCAAGGAAATCTCTTCCTGCGAAGGCAGCGCGGCCGCGAGCGTAAGGAGCGTTTCCGCGTCTGTCTGCGCAAGCGTGGGCGCGTTTGCGTCCGGTGCGGCGGCGTGAAAGACGGCGTGCTTACCCGAAACCCGAAGAACGCTCAGCACGCTCCCGTCGTAATGGCAGGAAAGCCATGCGCCGGCAGCGTCCTTGGAAAGCAGATCCGCGCACAGGGTGTCGCCCAACACGGTTTCCTGTGTGACGACATCCGCGGGCTCGCCCGTTTCCGGATCGATTTCGCTGGTGACGGTTTCCTGTATAGACGTGGTGTGCAGGGAAGCGAACAGACGGTCCTTATCGAGCGTCCCCTGCAAGAGGGTCGTATCGTCATAAACAAAACGAAAATGATAGGCGGCGGAATTGTTTCTATCCGCGCGCAGCGTGCCGCTGCCGGAGGCCGCGCCTAAGAGCGCGTCGGCATACGCGCCGCCGGATTGCGATAACCGTCCGATGGAAACACGCGCTTTGTTAACGGCGGCGCAATGCTTTTCAAGCGCCATGCTTTTGTCTATGGAAGCGATATCGCCCTTTTGGGCAAGAGAATCATATAGCGCGTTAAGCGCCGCATCCGTGTCCTGCCTATATGCGCTATAAAAAGCGGAGACGGGATTGATGGCAAAAACAGCCGTAGGCGTGGGAGAGGGCAAGGGCAAGGCTAACGGCGTCGCGCTGGGCGTAACGACGGAGGCGGTTGCCGCAGGAAGCATGGCGGCGGTTTGCTGCGTTTGACAGGCGCAGCAAAGAAATGCCGCTGCGGACGCCAGTAAGAATAAAAGGAAGCGCTTCATGGCAACTCTCCTAGCTTGATTTGATCGCTCATACATTCTGCGTGCGGAAGGTGAGGCCGCTTTCGTCCGCGCCCACCGTTACGGTTTCGTGCAGCTTGATTCTGCCCGCGAGGATGCGCTCGCTCAGCGCGTCCTCCAATTGATGCGCGATGGCGCGGCGCAGCGGCCGCGCGCCGTATTGCGGGTCGAATCCGTCCGCGGCCAAGCGCGCGGCGGCGGGCTGCGTAATGTCGAGTACGATGCCCTTTTCCAGCAGGCGCGCCTGTACGTCCGCGAGCATGAGCCGCA
>JAQVRG010000311.1 GCA_028701165.1 Eubacteriales bacterium
GCTCAGCCCGCCGGCCAGCCGAACTTGCGGCCGCCCAAAAGATGGATATGCAGCTGCGGCACGGACTGCCCGCCGTTTTCGCCCGTATTGATTACAAGGCGGAACCCGTCCTTGCTTACGCCAAGCTCCTTTGCAAGCTTTTGCGCGATCTCGATCATGTGTGAAAGCAGCGCCTGATCCGCAGATTCTATATCCATAACGCTCGTATAATGCTTCTTGGGAACGATCAGCACATGTACCGGCGCCTGCGGCTCGATGTCGTAAAACGCGAGAACCGTATCGTCTTCATAGGCCTTTTTGCTGGGTATTTCACCGTTTGCGATCTTGCAGAACAAGCAGTTTTCCATATCCATATTCTCCTTCGCTTCATTATGATTTATTTATCGTACCATGCCGCGCGCGATCTGTCACCACGCGCCTTGTTCTATATCAGCATGTCCTTTGCAAAACGCCTGTTACATGCTTTTCCTGTAGCCCCGTAATGAAGACGGGTATCATGCGCCCCGCCAAATCCTCCTTCTCGCCGCTTACGCGCACATGCACATACGTGTCCGTATACCCCTGCCACTCCCCTTGGACGCAATCCTCGAAGAGCACGTCCCGCACGCTGCCGATCAAACGGGCGGCATACGCCTTTTCCATATCCTCACCCAAGGCGATCAGCGCCGAGGCGCGCTTCGTTTTTTCACTTCTTGGAAGCTGCCCTTCCATCGCGCTTGCGGGCGTTCCCTCGCGCCTTGAATAGGGAAAAACATGAATACGCGCAAAGCCGATCTCGGCGGCAAAATCCATCGTTTCGCGGAACTCCCGCTCCGTTTCCCCGGGAAAACCCACGATAATATCCGTCGTTATGGCACAATCCGGCATGGCTTGACGTAAAAGCCGCACACAGGCGCGATAAACGTCCGGCGTATAGCGCCTGTTCATGCGCCGCAGCACGCTTGCGCTTCCGCTTTGCAAGGAGAGATGGAATTGTTTGCATACCTTGTCGTTTCCCGCAAGCTCCTTCACATATGCCTCGTCCAAAAGCTGCGGTTCCAACGAGCCAAGCCGTATGCGGCGTATCGTATCGAGTCCCTCGGCCTGCTTTATCGCGTGAAGCAGCGTCACATCCTCCGGAAGATCCTTCCCGTAGGACATCAAGTGGATGCCCGTGAGCACGATCTCCTGATAGCCCGCCGCCGCCAGCAGCTCCATCTGTTTGCGAATATCCGCCAACGCACGGGAGCGCAAAGGGCCGCGCGTATAAGGGATGATACAATAGGTGCAGTACCTGTCGCACCCCTCCTGTATTTTGATATGCGCACGGGTGCGCCCCTCCCTCGTCACCGACATTTCCTCAAACGCCTTCTCCTGCCGAAGCGAACCTACGGCGTTGATGGCTTTCTCCTTGTCCAGCATCTCCACCAAGGAAACGATGCTGCTTCGATCCTTCGTGCCTATCGCAAGCGCCACGCCGGGCAGCAGCAATACCTCCTTCGCTGCGCGCTGCGCGTAGCAGCCCGCTACGACGATCTTCGCATCCGGCGAAAGCGCGTGGGCTCTGGAAATCATTTGCCGCGATTTCTTCTCGCCGGTTTGCGTAACGGCGCAGGTGTTGATTACATACACATCCGCAGGTTCGTCAAAGGCTACGCTCGTATGCCCCGCGTTCTCCAAAAGCTCCCGCATAGCCTGCGTATCGTATTGATTTACCTTGCATCCAAGCGTTGCGTAAGCGATTCGCATATCATTCCCCTAACGCGTATTGCAGCATGGCAAGCGCCGCCATACCGGCAGTCTCCGTGCGTAGAATACGCTTCCCCAGCGTGACGGCTTTGCCGCCGCCGGCACGCAAAAGCGCGACCTCCTCGCGCTCCAGCCCGCCCTCCGGCCCTATCGCCACGGCGATATTCTCTAGACGGCGCGGCAGGCGCTGCAAAGAATCGTGCAGCGTACACGCGTCTTCCTCCTCGTCCAGCACAAGAAGCAGATCGTAGGCAGCATAATCGATTTGATCAAACGGCAAAAGTCCGTAAACCTCGGGCAGAATACCGCGCCTTGACTGTTTTGCAGCCTCAACGGCTACCTTGACATAGCGAACGCGTTTCTTTTCAAATTCCTTTTCCGTCATACGCGCAACGCTGCGCGCGGCCATGACGGGCTGTATAGCATATACGCCTAATTCCACGCACTTTTGGATGATCGTTTCCATTTTTCCCGCCTTGGGAAGCCCCTGCAAAAGCGTAATCCGATACGGCAGCTCTGCAAGGCACCTTTTTCCTTCGCCCAGCGCGACCTCCACGGTTTTGCCGATGGAGAGGATCGCGCCCTCGTATTCCGTACAGGCGCCGTCGCAAACCATCAGCGTATCGCCCGCGCTCATGCGCAGTACACGCGCGATATGCGCCACGTCCTCGCCTGTAATTGTGGCTATATCGTTTCTGATATCCTCCTGTTTGACAAAAAAACGGTTCATGCAAGCCTTGCCTTGATCGCGCGCCAATCCTCCGATGCGCAAA
>JAQVRG010000030.1 GCA_028701165.1 Eubacteriales bacterium
CAGGTCGATCACCAGCGCGCCGATAAAGAAAAGCATGAACTTTTCCTGCGGCACATACATGGTGCCATTGAGCATGAGAATGGCCAGCACCTCAAAGCCTATGCCTACGATCCAGAGTATCCACGCTGCAACGCGGAAGCCCAGCGCACGTTCCGGACGGGTCTTTCCGCTGTCGCTATGGTCTACCTCGATATAATTCTGTTCTTTTTTCTTGCGGGGCTTTTCTTCTTCCTCGTCGTCCGCAGCCTTCACAACCGCATCCTCCGCCTCGCGTGTCGGCGCGTCCTTTTTGGGCGCTCTCTTCGGCGCTTCTTCCTTCGCGTCGCTCGCTTTGACGAACTTGCGCTCCACAGGTTCCTTTTTCTCAGCCATGAAACTATACATCCTTTCGAAATAATAATTACGGCGCAGTTTGGCGGCGCGTGGCCGCCGTCTGCAAAAACAGGCCTTGTTTACCGTATCCTGTCATATTTTCAAGTATACTGTCTGCATACGACCAAGTCAATTATACGTTTCAAAATATTCGCTTTCCGCTAGCGTCTCTTTCTTTAATATAGTACAATGACAGCGGTTGTCAGAACCATCAATACACCGGCGGAGGAAACGTTTACGATGAAACGGAAAGCCGCGCTCGGCGACGTGCTGCTCTTATTAGGCTTGTTGCTTTCGTTTGCTTTGCTGCTCTACGCCGTATACGGCGATACGCCCAAGCAGCAAGCGCCGGCCGCACCGTCCGCAACGCCCGCCTCCCAAGAAGCGACGGTCACGATCTCGCCCGAAGGCGCGCTGCAAATCCATATCTTGGACGTGGGGCAGGGCAACTGCGCGCTGCTGCAAAGCCCAAGCGGCAAGAGCATGCTCATCGACACGGGCGAAGCCGAGAATGCCGCCGCTGTCGCGCGGTTTTTGCAAACGCACGGCGTGGAAAGGCTGGATATGGCCGTGGCGACGCATCCGCATCAGGATCATATCGGCGGCATGGCGACGCTGCTTCGAGTATTCCAGCCGGCAGTACTCCTTTTGCCCGACGTATCCGCCGACACGCCCGAATACACCGCCATGATCAAAGCGGCGGATGACGTTGGCGCACAACGCCTGCATCCGGACGTAGAACAGTCTGTCGCATGGGACGACGACGTCAGCGTCACGGTATTTGCGCCCTTTACCGGCCTGTCACAGCTAAAGCTTGATTTGAACGAACAGAGTCTTCTGCTGCACATACGCTTTGGCAATACCTCCATCCTCTTTACGGGCGACGCGGGCACCGCGGCGGAAGAAACGCTTCTCAGACTCCTTCGTAAGTCCATGCTGCATTCGGATGTGCTCATGGTAGGGCATCACGGCTCCTCCGACGCGACGACGCCCCGCTTCCTGCGCGCCGTAAAGCCGAAATACGCCGTGATCAGCTGCGGCGTCAACAACGAATACGGTCATCCGCATCAAAGCGTGTTGAACCTGCTAGGGCAGCAGAACGTCGCGGTCTTTAGGACGGATATGCAGGGCGATCTGTGCATCCTGATGGACGGCGTAAACGTCAGCGTCGCCGCCGAAACAGAAGATTAGCATCCAACGCAAAAGCCCGCCGTCGCGGCGGGCTTTTCAATGAAGAATATGCCGATTAAACCGAGCGCAGCTCGCCGTTGGCGGCTTCGTACTCGTTTCTTTCCGTGGGTTCGATATGCCATATCTCGTCCGCGTACTGCCTCACGGTACGATCGCTGGAAAACTTGCCGGCGGAAGCGGCGTTCATCAGGCACTTGCGTCCAAATGCCATGCGATTCCGATAATCACGGTTGGCGCGCAGCTTGGTATCCGCATAGGAAAGGAAATCCAGCAGCAGATGGTAGTGATCCGGGCGATGCCAATCCGCACCTACCACCAGCGAATTATAAAGCTCGCGGAACGCACCGGTGCCGCCGTCGCTTACCGTGCCGTCGATCAGCGTATCCACGACGGCGCGGACGCGCGGCTCGCGCTCATAGATGGATTTTGCGTCATAACCTTCGCCCAGCTTTTGAAGCTCCTCCACCCGCGCGCCGAAGATATAGTTGTTATCCTCGCCCGCCTGCTCCACGATCTCGATGTTGGCGCCGTCGTAGGTTCCAAGCGTCACGGCGCCGTTTAGCATCAGCTTCATGTTGCCCGTACCGCTCGCTTCGGTGCCCGCAGGCGAAATCTGTTCGGAAAAATCCGCGGCGGGAATGATATGCTCCGCGTAGGAGCAGTTATAGTTCTGCACAAAAACCACGCGCAGCTTGTCGCGCATATCGGGATCGCCGTTAATGAGGTTGGCAACCTCATTGACGTATTTAATGATGTTTTTCGCCCGCATGTAGCCGGGCGCGGCTTTCGCGCCGAAAATGTAGGCTGTCGGCGTAAAATCCTGCAAGGCGCCGCTTTTTAAGCCAAAGTAGATATCCATGATGGAAAAAGCGTTGAGCAGTTGCCGTTTATATTCGTGCATGCGCTTAACCTGCACGTCGAAGATAAACTCAGGCGGTATGGTGACGTTTTCGTTTTCCTTGATGATCTCCGCCAACTGCCGTTTCTTCTGGAGCTTGATATCGTTGAAGCGTGCAACCAGCTCCTCGTCGATCATGGGCTTGATCTGCTCCAGTTCGTCCAAATTCTTTAAGAACCCGTCCCCGATCTTCTCCTGGAAAAGCTCACTGAGCTCAGGGTTGCAAAGTCCCAGCCAGCGGCGCTGCGTGATGCCATTGGTCTTGTTTTGGAAGCGCTCCGGAAACACGTCGTACCAGTCCTTGAAAACGACCGTCTTGAGAAGCTCCGTATGGATCTTCGCTACGCCGTTTGTGTAGGTGGAAGCGTAGATCGCCAGCCGCGCCATGTGGATCACGCCGTCGCAGGTAATCTGCATGCGCAGGCGCTGTACGCCATCCACGCCCTTTTGGATCAGCTCCGCGTTGAGCTTCTCGTTGATATTGTAGATGATTTGCGTAAGCTGCGGCACAACGCTGTTGAACAGCTCAATCTCCCACTTCTCAAGCGCTTCGCTCATGATGGTATGGTTGGTGTAGTTGAAGGTGGCCTGTGTGATGGCAAAGGCGGCGTCGAAATCAAGCCCCTCGAGCATCAAAAGGCGCACAAGCTCGGGTATGGCGACCGTGGGATGCGTATCGTTGAGCTGGATGGCGGCATGCTCGGCAAAGCCCGAAAAATCATTGCCGCGCGTCAGTTTATAGCGGTAGATGATATCCTGCATGGAAGCGCTGGAAAGGAAATACTGCTGCTTTAGGCGCAGGCGCTTGCCGGCATAGGTGCTGTCGTTGGGGTAAAGCACGCGGGTGATATCCTCCACCGAGTTCTTCTCGCGTACGGCTAGCGCGTATTCCTGCTCATTGAAGAGCGCGAAATCAAATTCCTCGATCGGCTCGCTCTGCCAAAGGCGCAGCGTGCCCACATGATGGTTTTCATAGCCGATGATGGGCATATCGTAGGGCACGGCCTGCACCTTCTGATCCGCAAACTCTACGGTAACGATGTGATCGTCCCGCCTGCGGCTCCACGGGTCGCCGTATTTTTCCCAATCGTCCGCACGCTCGACCTGATATCCGTCCACAAAGGTCTGCTTAAAAAGACCGAATTTATACCTGAGGCCATAGCCGTCCAAGGGCAGCTCGTGCGTGGCGGCGCTGTCTAAAAAGCAGGCGGCCAAACGGCCAAGGCCGCCGTTGCCAAGCGCCGCGTCCTCGATATCCTCCATTTGATTAAGGTCTACGCCCCGGTTGCGCAAAAGCTGGCGCACATCGTCCAGCACGCCCAAGCAGTAAAGGTTGTTAAACACCATACGCCCCATGAGGTATTCGGCGGAGAGGTAATAAGCCCTGCGCACCTGCGTATGAGAAATACGGGTGTTTTTCCAATCGTCCGCGATGGCAAACATCACCGCTTCCGCCAGCGCGCGGTGCAGCTGTACCGTGCTTGCCTGCTGAAGCTCGACTTGATAATAATTACGCAGATCCGCTTCCATACGCCGAAAAATGGCTTTGCTGTCCATCATAGTCGTAATCGTTCCTCCCATTCTCTCGCCAAATAGCGCGCCCGCCGCCGTGATAGCGGCAAATGTTTAATTAGTTTACCACATTTCCCGGCCTGTTGCAATTCTTGCGCGCATTATGACGCAAATATATGCTTTACAAGCCGCCGCGCCTATGGTAAACTTGCCTA
Source organism: Eubacteriales bacterium (assembly GCA_028701165.1). Classification (GTDB taxonomy): domain Bacteria; phylum Bacillota; class Clostridia; order Christensenellales; family CAG-138; genus JAQVRG01. The sequence goes on from JAQVRG010000030.1 coordinate 4,189, forward strand.
CGCGGTAACACAGATTATCATATAGTATGCTACTAAACGGGCATAGGAAACCTAGAAAGGATTGACAACCATGCTTAACGAGACCTCCGTCGCCCAGATTGCCAAACAGATGCAGGAGGCTTTTCAGCTTTTTCTGCACACCTACGATATTTCCATGCAGCGTACCCTGCGCAAATACGGTCTGTATCCCGGACAGCCGCAGCTTCTGCTGTGCATCCGTTCCATGGAGAAGCCCACGCAAAACGAAATCGCCGCACAGATGAGTCTTTCGCGGGCATCCGTGGGCGTGTCGCTTCGCCGCTTGGAGCAAAGCGGTTTTGTCAAGCGTGTACGCGATAAAAAAGACACGCGCTGCATCCGCATTGCGCTTACCCCTAAAGGCGCCGAATATACCCACTGGTGCGAGCTGGATCTGGAGATGATCTATTCCACGATGCTCGAAAACATGGATGAAGACGAAAAAAAGGCCGTGATCGCAAATCTCGGCCGCATGAATCAGAGTTTATTGGCGTATAACGAGCGAATGGATCGCTGACACTACACGCTGATTTCCCCACAAAGATCCGTTTGCATCAGCAGGCGGATCTTTTCCATATCGCGCGTCTGCGACAACGCCCACATCAGCTTTGTCACCGCCGCTTCCGTCGTCATATCGAACGCGGATATGGCGCCCGCTTTCTTTAGCGCCGAGGATACCTCATAGACGTTGAGCGAGCTTGCTTCATACAAACACTGCGAGGTCAAAATGACCGGCACCTGATTTTCAATGAGATATTTTAGGCTTTCCGCGTGATCCCTGCGGAAATTGTGCACGCCCCCCAGCCCGAACGCCTCCACAACCAGCCCCTTAACGCCGGAATGCAGCAGGTTACGAAGCAACGCCGGACTTGTGCCCGGTACAAGCTTAATAAGCGCCACGTCCGTTACCACATCGTCATAATAAAGGAAATCGCCAGCGGGCTGCTTTTCATCCAGCGGGATGTAGCGCCCGTCCACAACGGTGCCGACATACGGCGCGTTGATGGACTCAAAGGCGTTGAGCGAGGTCGTGCGCGTTTTCACCGCGCGGCAGCCGCGGATGATGCCGCTGCCAAAGAGAATATAAACGCCGCCGGGCATGGCGCGCGCCGCGATGATCGCGTTTTGAAGATTCGCACGTCCGTCGGAATCGGGATAGACCATGGGATACTGTGAACCCGTCAGTATGACGGGAATCGGTATGTTTTGCAGCAGAAAGGTCAGCATAGAAGCCGTGTAGGCCATGGTATCCGTACCATGCGTGATCACGATCGCGCCATACGCGTCCGCCGCTTCTTTTACAGCCGCCGCCATCTGCTTCCATTCCTCAGGCTGTATATTGGAGGAATCCATGTTGAATAGATCGGCGCATGTCACGTCCGTCACGTCCATATCCAAAAGCCGCAGAAGCTGTTCTCCGTTCATGCCGGGTATCAGGCCGTTGTCGCCCGGCACGCAGGCGATGGTGCCGCCTGTTGCGAGCAAAAGTATCCTGCGCATACGCTGCCTCCTTATCATGTGTAAAAGGGGACGCACCGTAAAAGACGCGCCCCCTTTTTGTTCTTCGACGGTTTAGAGATTGTATCCCATGTCGAACGCCTTTTTATTCATGTCGATGAACTTTTCCTTCACGTTGTTCTCTATGGCGTTCATCCAATCCGCATACTGGAAGGGAAGTTTTTTGGCAAGCACGCCAAGCAGTACGACGTTCGCCGCCTTGAAGGTGCCGCACGCCGTCGCCATACCTGTCGCGTCCACCTCGACGACCTGCTTGCAGGCCGCGTGGATGCGCGCCATGCAATCGGCGGGGTATTCCGCCTGCCCGATCACGACGGGCATGGGCAGTATCTCCTGCGTGTTGACGATCATGGCGCCGTCTTCCTTCAAATAGGGCAGCGCGCGCACGGCCTCCAGCTTTTCAAAGGCCAGCACCACATCCGCCTGCTCCTGCTCCACGATGGTGGAATAGATGGGCTTATCGTTGGAAAGGCGCACATAGGTCACCACGCTGCCGCCGCGCTGGGACATGCCGTGCACCTCGCTTACGCGCACGTCGTACCCGTTCACCGTACCCAAATATCCGAGAATTTTGCTGGCCAGAAGGGTTCCCTGACCGCCTACGCCTACGATGACGATGTTAAACATAGCTTGTTCTCCCTTCTCTTATTTGACCAGCGCGCCGAACTTGCAGAGCTCCTGACAGAGGCCGCAGCCAACGCAAAGGGTAGGATCGACCCACACGCCGCCGTCCTTTTTCACGATGGCGGGACAGCCGATCTTGGTGCACATCATGCACTTCTTGCACTTCTCCGTATCGCAGTGGATAGGCGTGCGGTCGCGCTTGGCGATCAGCTCGCAGGGGCGGCGGGAAATGATCACGCTGACCTCCTCGCGGGCCGTCTCCTCCTTGAGCACGCGCTCTACCTCCGCCGTATCGAAGGGATCGACCACCACGACGTGCTTAATACCCATGGCCTCGCAGAGCTTTTCGGCGTTGAGGGCGCTCGCCGGCTCGCCGTGGATGTTCTTGCCGTTCATGGGGTTGTTCTGATGCCCCGTCATGCCGGTGATCGAGTTATCCGCGATGATGAGCGTGCCGAACCGGCCGTTATACGCCATATCCAAAAGTCCCGTCATGCCGCTATGGCAGAAGGTGGAATCGCCCAGCACCGCGACTGTCTTTTTCGCCTGCTCCCAGCCGCGCGCCTTCCCCATGCCGTGGGACATGCCGATGCTGCCGCCCATGCACAGGCAGGTATCCGTCGCATACAGCGGCGCCGCGCCGCCCAGCGTATAGCAGCCGATATCGCCGCATACGGTAAGGCCAAGCTTACCCATCACATAATACAAACCGCGATGCGGGCAACCGGGGCAAAGCACCGGCGGGCGCACGGGAATATCCGTGGTGCTCATGGGGCCGTATTCCTTGCCGTTTGCAAACTTCTGCTCGATCTTGTGCATGAACAGCTCGCCCAAAAGGCCGGTTTTGTCCTTGCCGGAGCAGGGGATGCCCCAAGACTTGATCGCGTCTTCATAGAAGGGCTCCATATCCTCGATGACCACAAGCTCCTCCACCTTGGACGCGAAATCCTCGATGAGCTTTTTCGGCATGGGATACGCCATACCAAGCTTAAGCACGCTCGCTTCGGGCAGCGCTTCTTTCACATAGTTATAAGCGGCGCCCGAGGTAATCACGCCAAGCTTGGTGCCGGCCATTTCAACGCGGTTGACAGGCAGGCTGTTCGCTTCCTCCGCAAGCTTCTCCTCACGCTCCACCACATAAGGATGACGCTTGATCATGTTGGCCGGCGTACAGATATATTTCTGCGGGGTCTTGACGTAATCCCTAAGGGGTACGTTCTCACGCTCCGCCGTTTCCACCAGCGTGCGCGCATGCGCGACGCGCGTGGTCAAACGCACGATCACGGGGGTATCGTACTTTTCGCTCAGCGCGAACGCGAGCTTGACAAAATCCTTGCATTCCTGCGAATTGGAAGGATCCAGGCAGGGAATGTGCGCGCCGCGGGCATGGAAGCGGGTATCCTGCTCATTCTGCGAGGAGTGCATGCCCGGATCGTCCGCCACCACGAACACAAGACCCGCATTCGTGCCAAGATAGCTCACCGTGTAAGCGGGATCCGCCGCAACGTTGAAGCCGACGTGCTTCATGCAGCTCATCGCGCGCCCGCCGCCCACAGCAGAGCCTATGGCGACTTCCACGGCTACCTTTTCATTGGGCGCCCATTCGCTGTAGATCTCGGGATACGTGCTTACGCATTCCGTGATCTCCGTGCTGGGGGTACCCGGGTAGGAGCTGACCACCGCGACGCCCGCTTCGTATGCGCCGCGTGCGACGGCTTCATTGCCTAACATAAGCTGTTTCAATTCGTTTTCCTCCCAATTCAGTTATAATGGCATTGTATAGATAACGAGAACAAGAAAAGATATTTCATCTGTATTTTGATTATAGCACGCCTTTGCAAAGTTGAAACCACGCTTTACAGCTATAGATTATATATCTGTAGGGCGTTGCAAATCCGCATTTTCTTCTATATAATATCCAGAGTACCGATCTGTTCTATACTAGAAAGCATGCAAAAAATTATCGGCAAGGCGGTTAACGAAACAATGAAGCTCAATTACAAACGAACGATACTCGTAGGCTTCGCCTTCTTTTCCATCTGCGCCTTTTGGCAGGTCTACGACACGATCATCCCGCTGATCCTGCGCGACACCTACCACATGCCCGACGGGCCGGCGGGCATCGTGATGGCGCTTGACAATGTGTTGGCGCTGTTCCTGCTCCCGCTATTTGGCGCGCTCAGCGACAAAAAAGGCACGCGCATGCCCTTTATCGTACGCGGCACGATAGGCGCCGCCGTTCTTATGATGTTTTTGCCCCTCATCGCCAACGCTTTCAGCGCCGGCAATACGATGTTCGGCGTCGCCGCGTTCTTATTCGCGCTTGCGCTGCTTCTCGTCGTAATGGGCACCTATCGTTCCCCCGCTGTCGCCCTCATGGCGGACGTAACGCCCAAGCCGCTTCGCAGCCAAGGCAACGCCGTCATCAACCTCATGGGCGCGCTTGGCGGTTTATACACCCTCGTGATGATCAAGGTCGCGGTGCGCGGCGACGGCAGCGGGCACACGGATTACTTCTACCTCTTTCTCTCCGTTGCGGTATTGATGCTCGCCGCCATTGCGGTGCTTTTGCTTACCGTGCGCGAAAAAAAGCTTGTCCAGCAGATGAAGGACGTCAACTACGGCGTAAGCGAGGAAGAGGATCAAGGACAAACCGTAGAGGTAGACGGCAAGGAAACGCTGCCCCCGCCGGTCAAAAAAAGCCTGATCTGCGTCCTTGCCTGCATCGTTTTCTGGTTTATGGGCTATAACGCCGTAGTGACGGCGTTCAGCAAATTTGCCACGCATATGTGGAGCGGCGGACTTTCCCACGCCTCCACCTGCCTGATGGTAGGCACGGTATCCGCCGTGATCTCCTACCTTCCTGTAGGTATGATCTCCGCGCGCTTCGGGCGGAAACGCTCCATTCAGGCGGGTTTGATCACCGGCGCGGCGGCTTTCGTGTTCCTCGCGTTTGCGGCGCGCGATTTTTCGCCGCTCATCTATTTGGGCTTTATGGGCGTGGGCTTTGCGCAGGCCGCCGTGACCGTAAACACCTTCCCCATGGTTTGGGAGATCAGCCGTGTGGGCAACATAGGCAAATATACGGGCTACTATTACACCTGCTCCATGGCGGCGCAGACCGTAACACCCATTCTTTCGGGTTATCTTCTCCAATGGTTCGGTTATAACACCCTGCTTCCCTACGGCGCCGTCATGGTCGCCATCGCCCTCATTCCCCTTGCAATGGCCAAACACGGCGATACCAAGCCGCTTCCCAAGAAAAGCAAGCTGGAAATGTTCGATTCGGACGATTGACAAACCACAGCAAGGAAAAGGCGTCCCGCGGCTGCGCTGCGGGACGCCTTCTATTCATAACGCTTTGTTGGTACTCACCCTATGATTCTGCGGGCAACGTCGGGCGTGTTGGTGATGACGGCGTTGACGCCTTCATCGGCCAGCAGCCGCATGATGTCCGTATCGTTAACCGTCCACGCGTTGATATCGATATCGGCCTTGCGGCAGCCCTCCAAAAATCCCGGGCACTCCGTTGCGATACGATAATGCGGATGAACGGCCTGCGCCTTGCAGTATTGCGCGTATACCCAAGGATCCAGCAGCGCCTGATCGAACAGCAGCCCCACGGTCGCCTCCGGCGCGAGCTTTTGCAGCTCGCGTAGCACATAATGGTTAAAGGAGGAATAGTGTACGCGCCCCTGCATGCCC
>JAQVRG010000031.1:0-5505 GCA_028701165.1 Eubacteriales bacterium
TTAAAGCCGACATAGGTCGCGCAGTTCACGCCGATGGGGCCGGGCGTACTTTCGCCCACAGCGATCATATCCGCAAGCTCCGAAAGCGAAAACCATCCGCGGCGATTGGAAATGTCCGTTAAGAAAGGGATCGTCGCCAAACCGCCACCCACCGCGAACAAACCGGCCTTGAAGAATTCATAAAAAAGCAGCGCCAGCGTTTTCATGCGCGTTTCCCCCATTTTCCGCGCCCCACGCCAACGAGCGCTGCGCCAAGCACCACATATACGGGCGAGAGCTCAAACAGCGCCACGCACACAAAAGCCGCTACGCACAACAGAATATCAACAACGCTTTTCACGCTGGTCTTGCAGAGCTTCACCACCGCGTTGAAGATCAGCATCGCCACCGCCACGCGAATCCCCGCGAACGCATGCTGTACGGCGGGTATGTGCGCAAAATTGGCAAGCAGCGAGGCAATCGCCAAGATAATCAGGATGCTTGGCGTGACCACGCCAAGCGTGGCGATCGCCGCGCCCAAGACCCCGCGCTGCGAGCAGCCCACAAACGTCGCCGTATTCACAGCGATCACGCCCGGCGTGCATTGGCCGATGGCGAAATAATTCAGCAGCTCCTCCTGCTTCGCCCAAGCGTGCTTCTCGACGCACTCCCGCTCAAGCATAGGCAGCATCGCGTAGCCGCCGCCGAAGGTGAAAGCGCCTATGCGAAAAAACGCCGCGTACAACTCCCAAAGGGACGTTTTCTTGTTATCTTCCATAGTGTAGTATTATAGCAAAGTAAATGAAAAACTTCTACGGTTAACGCTAAAAAGAAAAAAATAAAAGGCCGCCTTTGCAGCAGCCTTGTTCGCTTATACGACGTTTCTATCCCGATTTCCATACCTGCGTCTCTTCTCAAATAGCATTATATAGATTCACAGGTGAAAATGCTGTTAAGATTTCGCTTCAGCGCGCTAAATTCTCATACATAAACATATTTTAACGCGGATTAACGTTTCTTAACGCACGCTAAACGGCAAAGGTACTGCAAAAAGGAAAGCGTGTGTGTATAATGTAAAAGACGATATATGGTTGACATGTACATGTCCTTCCCGCATCGTCAGGCCATCCCGTTTCGCATACCTGCGTTCCTTCTCAATATAAAATGCAGGAGTGAAACAGTATGGGTATTTCTCCTTGGTTCGTGTTGTGCCTCGGTATGGGCACGGTATTTGTCGGGTTGTATATTTTGATCCTCCTTACCAAATGGATGAGCGCCGTCGTCCGCAAGATCGACGCGCGCAAAGCAAAGGAGGCGTAAAACATGCAAGCCATATTTGATTTTTTCCAAAGCACCGGATTTGCTATTCTTTTTCAAGATCCCCGCTGCATCATTATGATTGGCATCGCTTGTCTGCTTATGTATTTGGCGATCGCTAAGGGCTTTGAGCCGCTGCTGCTGATCCCGATCGCTTTCGGTATGCTGCTGACAAACCTGCCGGGCGCCGAAATGTTCCATTCGGACTATTTTCTTAAGGTTGTGGACGGACACACCGTGGTGGATTGGGCGGCGCTGGGACAAGGCGCGGGACTGATCGACTATCTGTATTTGGGCATCAAGCTTGGTATCTACCCTTCGCTGATCTTCATGGGCGTGGGCGCGATGACGGATTTCGGGCCGCTGATCGCAAATCCTAAAAGCCTTCTTTTAGGCGCGGCGGCGCAGCTTGGCATCTTCATTACGTTCATCGGCGCGATTCTCCTCGGGCAGGCATTTCCCGAGGCTTTGCCCTTTGGCGTGCGCGAAGCGTCCTCCATCGGCATCATCGGCGGCGCAGACGGGCCGACAGCCATCTATGTAACGCTGCGCTTGGCGCCGCACCTGTTGGGGCCTATCGCCGTCGCGGCTTACTCGTACATGGCGCTGGTGCCCGTCATCCAGCCGCCCATCATGAAGGCGCTGACCAGCGTGGAAGAACGTCAGATCGTCATGAAGCAGCTTCGCCCCGTTTCCAAAACGGAAAAGGTCATTTTCCCCATCGTGGTGACCATCTTCGTAGCGCTCCTGCTCCCCTCGGCCGCGCCTTTGATCGGCCTTTTGATGCTGGGCAACCTCTTCCGCGAATGCGGCGTGACCGAACGGTTGAGCAAAACCGCGCAGAACGAGCTTTTGAACATCGTTACGATCTTCCTCGGCGTTTCGGTTGGCGCAACCGCGACAGCGGAAGCGTTTCTTAACGCGCAGACGCTTACCATACTGGCGTTGGGCGTCATCGCCTTCGGCGGCGGCACCGCGGGCGGCGTACTGCTGGGTAAGCTCATGAACAAGCTGAGCCGCGACCCCATCAACCCGCTGATCGGCTCCGCGGGCGTTTCCGCCGTCCCCATGGCCGCGCGCGTATCGCAGGTCGTCGCACAGAAGGAAAAACCCGGCAACTTCATCCTCATGCACGCCATGGGTCCCAACGTGGCAGGCGTGATCGGTTCCGCCATTGCGGCGGGCGTATTCCTTGCGCTGTTCCAGTAAGGAATTGGCCGTTTGCCCATCCCCCATGGCTTTCATTGACAAAGCAAGACCGCCGATTTGGCGGTCTTGCTTTTGTTTTGTTCGTTTTTTGCCGGATGCTTTACGCGTCTTCCTTCCTGTTGGACTCGCCAAGACGTACGCCGCTGAAGTATTCCCTTGTCAGCTTGAATACGATCGGAGAGAGCGCCAAGAGTGCTACCAAGTTGGGCAGCGCCATCAAGCCGTTGAGGGTATCCGCGATATCCCAAACAGCCTGAAGGGGAACAACAGCGCCAAGGACGACGATCAGGCAGAAGATGATCTGGTAGGGCTTGATGACCTTCGTTCCTAAGAGGTACTCCGCGCAGCGCGTGCCGTAGAGGCACCAGCTGAGGATGGTGGAGACCGCGAACAGCGTGATGCCGACAGCGACGATAACGCCGGCGATCTTCGCGCCGTAGGTCATGCCGAACGCCGCGATGGTGAGGCCGGTGCCCGCGCTCTCGCCAAAGGCGATGGGCGTGCCGCTCATGAGGATCGCAAGCGCGGTCAGCGTGCAGATCACGATGGTGTCCATAAAGACTTCGAAGATGCCCCACAGACCCTGACGGACAGGGCTGTCGGTCTCGGCGGCTGCGTGGGCGATAGGCGCGGAGCCCAAGCCGGCCTCATTGGAGAAGATACCGCGGCTGATACCACGGCGCATCGCCGTCGTAATGCCGATACCCACAAGGCCGCCGCCCAAAGCGGAGGGATTGAAGGCGCCCACAAAGATGTCCTTAAGGACGGTGCCGATGTTGCCAAGGTGCGTGAACACAACGATCAGAGCGGCGATAATATAGATAGCCGCCATGACGGGAACGAGCTTCTCAGTGGTCTTGCCGATGCTCTTCAAACCGCCCAGGACGACAGCCGCCGCAAAGATCGCCACGATGATGCCGACGATCAGATGCACGGTGTTGGCGTTGACGGCGGGGTTGAACTCGGCGATGGTGCCGGAGATGGAGGTGGCGATGGTGTTGATCTGGGTCATGTTGCCGATGCCGAACGCGGCAAGCGCGCCAAAGATCGAGAAGACCACGGCGAGCCATTTCCAGTTTTTACCAAGACCGTTGGTGATGTAATACATGGGGCCGCCTACCCAGTCGCCCTTCGGGTTGCGCTCACGGTAGTTGACCGCCAGCACGACTTCGGCGTACTTGGTGCACATGCCGAGCAGAGCCGAAACCCACATCCAGAACACGGCGCCCGGGCCGCCCAGCGCGATAGCGCCCGCAACGCCCGCGACGTTACCGGTGCCTACCGTTGCGGCAAGCGCGGTTGCAAGCGCTTGGAACGGCGTGACAGCGCCTTCGCCCGCTTCTTTCTTCTCGAACATTTTGCAGAGCGTGTTCTTCATGGTGTAGCCGAATTTGCCAAACTGCATGCCCTTGGTACGTAAGGTGTAATACAAGCCTGTGCCAAGAAGCAGAATCATGCCGGGCCAACCCCAGACGATGCCGTTCAGCCAAGAGTTGAAACTGAGGAATCCATCCATAAACATACTTTCCTTTCTGATTTTGTTTTTCCTTTTTGCGATTTGACTGGAAGAATCTGTCGTCCTGTTTGTCATGTGGGATCTGCGAGATTAAAGATATATGCGATTGCAATCTGGTGTGGGTCGGACGCACAGCGACTCTCCACAGTACATCCAGCTGCATATATCTTAACATGACGTGTTAATTCGCGTCAATGGGTTTCTTTTGACGCATCCGCGCAGCGGGGTGCGAAAGGTGAAAAAAAGCCGCGCCGCACCAAGATTTTTCCGATGCGCTAAGACGTTGTCGCCATGCTGTAACGCCCTACGCCCGCAGCTATTATATTATATAATACATATAATACATAGTATGATATCCTTAAGAAAAAGGCAGTTTTCGCCGCATCTGGCAGTTGCAATCTACGTTTCGGTTATGTATAATGACTTTACCATAATGTATGCTTCTGTAATTATGTAGGAGCATAAATCTGATTTGGAGGAAAAAAGGAACATGAAAAAAACTTTCGTCATCCTTCTGGCACTGTGCTTGGTCGTCTCCATGTTTGCGGGCTGCGCTTCGCAGAGCGCTTCCGCCGGCGGTGACGTCGTAAAGATCGGCGTTTACGAACCCGCTTCCGGTGACAACGGCGCAGGCGGCAAGCAGGAGACCCTTGGTATCCAGTACGCCAACAGCAAGGTCAACACCGTTGACATCGGCGGCAAGACCTATACCGTTGAGCTTGTGATCGTGGATAATGAGTCCTCTAACGACAAGGGCCCCACCGCCGCTTCCAATTTGGTATCTGCGGGCGTGTCCGTGGCGCTTGGCTCTTACGGTTCCGGCGTCTCCATCGCGGCGAGCGATGTTTTCGCTAAGGCCGGTATCCCCGTCATCGGCGTTACCTGCACCAACCCGCAGGTCACCGAGGGCAACACCCACTATTTCCGCATCTGCTTCCTCGATCCCTTCCAGGGCACGGTTCTTGCGAACTTCGCGGCCGGCGACTTCGGCGCCAAGACCGCGTACTCCCTTGCCAAGCTGGGCGACGACTATTCCGTCGGCCTTTGCAACTACTTTAATGAAGCGTTTGAAGCGCTGGGCGGCACCGTCGTTTACGAGACCTTCCCCGAGGGCAACAGCGACTTCACCTCTTACCTGACCACCGCCGCCAACAGCGGTGCGGACGTGTTCTTCGCCCCCGTTTCCACCGAAGCCGCGGCGCTGATCATCGACCAGGCCAGCTCGCAGGGTCTGACCATTCCCATTCTCGCCGGCGACACGTGGGACAGCAACGTTATCACCGAAGCCGCTAAGGGCAAGGCCGTGAACGTATACGTCACCACCTTCTTTGATGAGGGCGACACCTCGGAAGCCGGTTCTTCCTTCGTTAAGGGCTTCAAAGAGTGGCTCGCCGCCAATCCCAACATGCTGACCAACAACGGCGGCAACGACACCGTGGCGGCTGTTTCCGCCATGGGCTACGACGCTTACATGGTCGCGCTCG
>JAQVRG010000031.1:5515-9978 GCA_028701165.1 Eubacteriales bacterium
CCCACCTATAACGGTGTTTCCGGCGCTATCGCCTTCAACGACACCACCGGCGACGCGATCCGTGACGTAGCGTTCATCAAGCACGCCAACAACGAGACCGGCGCTTGGGAGTTCGTCCGCATCCAGGGCGTTTCCTAAGGTATAAACCTTAACGCATCCACATATCCGATTATCTGTGGCGGCGGGAAGCCTCTTGCCTCCCGCCGCCTTATTTTTGAGGCAGTCTCAATCTCGCAACGCTCCATAATAACGGAGGTAAACAGCATATGGATTTCTTGCATGCCAATCTGCCCTATATCCTCGCGGGTATTTCCGTGGGCGGGCAGTACGCACTGATCGCCATCGGCTATACGATGGTCTATGGCATTTTGCGCTTAATCAATTTTGCGCACGGCGACGTGTTCATGATCGCGGGTCTTGTGATGATCTACGCGTCGGCCACGATGCCGCTCTATATCGCCCTGCCGCTTACTGTGATCGTAACCGTCCTGTTGGGCTTCGTGATCGAACGCGTCGCTTATAAGCCGCTTCGAAGCGCGCCGCGCATGTCCGTTATGATCAGCGCCATCGGCGTATCCTATCTTTTGCAAAACCTCGCCCTGTATGTCACGGGCGGTCTATCCAAAATGTACCCCACGATCCCTTGGATCAGCGATTCCATTACGATCTTCGGCGCGACGACCAAGGTCGTGACCGTCATCACGCCGATTTTGACGCTGGTGCTGGTCATCGCGCTGGTGCTCTTTATTCAAAAGACCAAGATCGGCATGGCTATGCGCGCCGTATCCAAGGATTTTGAAACCAGCCAGCTCATGGGTATTAAGATCAATTCGGTCATCAGCGCCACGTTCATCATCGGCTCGCTGCTCGCCGCGGTTGCTTCTTTCCTATATTTCTCCAATTATGCGGCCGTCGTGCCCACCTCCGGCGCAATGCCCGGCCTTAAGGCCTTTGTTGCGGCCGTGTTCGGCGGCATAGGCTCCATCCCCGGCGCCGTGATCGGCGCGTTCATCATCGGCATTTGCGAGAACATCATCAAGGGGCTCGGGTGGACAACCTTCTCCGACGCTTTCACGTTCGCGCTGCTCATCATCATCCTCATCGTGAAGCCCACCGGCCTGTTCGGTGAACGCGCTTCCGAGAAAGTGTAAGGTGACGCATATGGATCAGAAAAAGAAAACGGATTTGATCGTTTCAGCCTCTCTTATCGCCTTTATTCTCATCGTACTGTTCGTGCTGGAAAAGATCATGCCCTCGGGCAACATGCTCTTCGTCGTGCTGAAGAAGGGCGCTATCTACGCGCTGGTCGCGGTTTCCATGAACCTATTAAACGGCTTCACGGGACTGTTCTCTTTGGGGCAGGCGGGCTTTATGCTCATCGGCGCTTACACCTACGCGATCTTCACCATCCCCACGGAAGCCCGCATGGCCGTTTATCAGTATTTTGACGGCGGCATTGTGCAGTTCACCGTGCCGGTGTTCGTGGCGTTCCTGCTCGCGGCGGCCGTAGCCGGGCTTTTCGCCTTCCTCATCGGCCTTCCGGTGCTCAGGCTCAAAAGCGACTATTTGGCGATCGCCACGCTGGGCTTTGCGGAGATCATCCGCGCGTTTTTCCAGTGGGATGCTCTCGGCCCCGTCACCAACGGCTCCAACCTGCTTCGCAAGTTCCCGACATTCGATTCGGTGCTCTTTCCCTTCATTGTGTCGGGCGTCTGCATCGCCATCATCGTGCTGCTGATCAATTCGTCCTACGGGCGCGCGTTCAAGGCCATACGCGACGACGAAATCGCGGCGGAGGCCATGGGCATCAACCTCTTTAAGCACAAAGAAATGGCATTTGTCATCAGCTCCGCCTTCGCGGGCATTTCCGGCGCGCTGCTTGCCATGTACCAAACCACCGTGCAGGCCGCCGCTTTCAAGTCGGCCATGACCTACGAGATTTTGCTGATCGTGGTTATCGGCGGCATCGGCTCCATCACGGGAAGCTGCCTCGCGTCCTTCCTGTTTGTCGCGTGCAGCGAATGGTGGCTGCGCTTCCTCGATAACGAGACCTTCATCGGCGCGTGGCAGGTACCGCTGCTGCGTTCCGGCTTCCGTAAGGTCGTATTCTCCGTGATCATCATGATCATGGTGCTCTTCTACAACCGCGGCATCATGGGCACGCGCGAGTTTTCCATCGACAGCGTGACGGGGCTTCTCAAGCGAAGACGCCTGCCCGGCGACAAGAAGATGAAGAAGGGGGGCAAATAACATGGAAAACAAGAATGTTCTTCATCTTGAAAACATCACCATGCAGTTTGGCGGCGTGGTCGCCGTCAACGATCTGACGATGGACGTCAACGAGCATGAGATCGTCGCGCTGATCGGCCCCAACGGCGCCGGCAAAACCACAGCCTTCAACGTCATCACGGGCGTTTACGAGCCCACCAACGGATGCGTAAGCTTCTATGGCTAGCCCATCGTGGAGAATTTCCCGCAGGGTAAGATGAAAAAGCTGTACGCCGGCACCAACAACGGCAAATTCACCAAGTCCATCAGCCCCACGCCGGATAAGATCACGAAGCTTGGCATCGCCCGTACCTTCCAGAATATCCGCTTGTTTAAGAGCCTCACGGTATTCGAGAACGTTTTGGTCGCCAAGCACATGCGCGCGGAGCAGAACGTGTTCACCGCCACCTTCCGCCTGAATCACAAGGAAGAAAAGCGCATGCGCGAGGAAACCATGGCGCTGCTGGAGGAGCAGAACCTCGCGCACCTGAAGGACGAAATCTCCGGCAGCCTCCCCTACGGCTTACAGCGCAGGCTCGAGATCGCGCGCGCGCTCGCCACAAACCCGAAGCTGCTGCTGCTTGACGAGCCGGCGGCGGGTATGAACCCGCAGGAGACCAAGGAGCTGGCCAAATTCATCATGCAGATACGCGACAAATACGGCATTGCCATACTCGTCATCGAGCATCACATGGATCTAGTCATGGAGATCTCCGAACGCTTGTATGTGCTGGACTTCGGCAAGCAGATCGCCGTAGGCAACGCCGCCGAGGTGCAGAACAATCCCGATGTTATTACCGCTTATCTGGGGGTGGATGAAGAATGAGCATGTTGGAAATCAAAGACCTCAAGGTCAATTACGGCGGTATCGAGGCGCTCAAGGGGATCGGCTTCGAGGTGGAGGCGGGCGAGATCGTGACGTTGATCGGCGCAAACGGCGCGGGCAAATCCACGACGCTGCGCTCCATCATGAGCGTGGTCAAGCCTTCCGGCGGTTCCATCTTCTTTGAGGGTGAGGACATCACCACCATGAACACGCAGAAGATCGTGGAGCGCGGCGTCGTGCTGGTACCGGAAGGCCGCCGCGTATTCCCCAACCTCACGGTGCTCGAAAACCTGCGCATCGGCGCATATCTTCGCAACGATAAAGCCGCGATCGAGAAGGATGTGGAGCATGTTTACTCCCTCTTCCCCCGCTTGCAGGAGCGTCATTGGCAGGAAGCGGGCACGCTTTCCGGCGGCGAGCAGCAGATGCTGGCCGTTGGCCGCGCGCTTATGGCAAAGCCCCGCCTTATCATGATGGACGAGCCTTCCTTGGGTCTTGCGCCTTTGGTGGTCAAGGACATCTTCTCCATCATTCGCCGCATCAACGACGACGGCACCACGGTGCTTCTGATCGAGCAGAACGCCAACGCCGCTTTGAAGATTGCCAACCGCGGCTATGTAATGGAAACCGGACGCGTCACCATGGCAGGCACAGGCAAGGAGCTTCTCGAGGACGAAGCCGTGAAGCAGGCCTATTTGGGCAAGAGCAAAGAATAATCAGTACGACAAAAGGCGGCTGTCCGACATACGGGCAGCCGCCTTTTTACTGCGTTCAATATGCGGCTTTGGCTAAGATATCCGCAAGTGCGGCTTTAACGGCCTCCGAGGTAACCGTCGCGCCGGAAACCACGTCCACGTCGCCAAACTGCGCTGTAAGCAGCCTTTCGCGCATGCGCTCGATCGCCACGCTGCCAACGCCCTTCGTTTCCTCCAAACCCTCAATCTGTATGTCCACGATCGTATCATCCGCGATGGTGGCGGTGACGACGACGTCCCCCGCATAGCCCCGCCGGCCTGCCGTATACACGCCGTCTTTATACTTACCTTCCTGCGCGGCGGGCTTTTCGGTAGGCGCGACCTCGATCTCCGCAGGCAGCTCCATCGGCGCTTCCTCCTGCCCGCACCCGCAAAACACGGCGGCGCACAACAGCGTCGCACCCAGCATTAGCGCCAGCTTTCTCATAGGACCCTTACTCCCTTCCGCAAGCGGCTACGTAAATTCTTCGATATTCCTTATCAGTATAGCGTCAGCGTGCCTGTGCGTCAATCCGCAGGCACGTCTCCAATTTTTCTATATTTTTTCAGTGAATTCCCAAAGTAAGTTCCACATTGGAAGTTAAAGTGGAAGTAACCTAGGGAAAGAGAAAGCG
>JAQVRG010000032.1 GCA_028701165.1 Eubacteriales bacterium
GCGTCCCGAGAGGGCGATACTTGTCGGCATTGAAAATACCGAAGGATACGATACCATCGAGGAGCTTGCCGAGCTTGCCCGCACGGCGGGCGCGGAGGTGGTGGGGCGCGAGACCCAGAAGCGCCGCGACATCGATAACGCCACCTACATCGGCAGCGGCAAGGCGGAGGCGCTTTCACTTACCGCGAGCGCTTTGGAGGCGGATCTTTTTATATTTGACGACGAGCTGAATCCCGCGCAAACACGCAATTTGGAACGCATACTCGGCGTACGCGTCATAGACCGTACAGCCTTGATACTGGACATTTTTGCGCGCAGGGCGCAGTCGCGGGAGGGCAAGCTGCAGGTGGAGCTTGCGCAGCTCAAGTACGAACTGCCTCGCATACTCGGTAAAGGCGTGGCGCTGTCCCGGCAGGGCAGCGGCGCGATCGCGCGCGGGCCGGGCGAAACCAAGCTGGAGAACGACCGGCGAAGGATACGCCGCCGTATCTACGAGCTGGAGCAGGATCTTGCGCAGGTGGACAAGCAGCGCGGCCTGCGCCGCGAGCGGCGCAAGAAGGACGCTATCCCCTTGGTGGCGCTCGTGGGCTATACCAACGCCGGAAAGTCCACGCTGCTCAACCTCCTTACCGAAGCGGACGTGCTGGCGGAGGATAAGCTTTTTGCGACGCTTGATCCCGTGGTGCGGCAAATGACGCTGCCCGGCGGTACGGAAATACTGCTTTCGGATACGGTGGGCTTCATCAACAAGCTGCCGCATGATTTGATCGACGCGTTTCGCTCCACGCTTGAGGAGGTTTCGGGTGCGGATCTTATATTGCATGTGGTCGATGCTGCTTCGGACTATTATGAAAAGCAGATGGTGGTGGTCGAGGATGTGCTCGCCTCCTTGGACGCCGCGAACACGCGCTGCCTGACGGTGTATAATAAGATCGACGAAGCGCAGCAGCCGTTGCCTTTAGAGCGCGATGACTGTGTGTGTATCAGCGCGAAAACGGGAGCAGGCATGGGCGGGCTGCTTGCCGCCATCGAAGCCGCGCTAAACGGCGGGCGGCGCGAGCTGAAGCTTTTGATTCCCTACGGCAAGTATGAAGCGGTCGCCCTGCTTAAGTCCGAGGCGCGCATACTTTCGGAAACGCACGAGGAGGAGGGAACGCGTATACATGCCCTGCTCGACGAGCCGACGATGTGGAAGCTGAAAAAAATACTGGGAGAAAACGCATGATTACATACTATTTTATCGTGGTGGTTATTATCGCTACCGCTCTAACCATTTGGGACAAGGCGACCAAAAACAAAAAGAAGAACGGCGCGGGTGCGCCGTCCGATGATACCATGAAGAATGAGGAGAAGCCGCGTTAGGCCTTATAGGTTCTCCTCTATGTATTGCGCGACGTCCTGCAGCTTCATGCCGTTGGAGGCCTTGATCAGCACCGTGTCGCCTTTTTGGAGAATTGCGGGAAGCGCACGAAGCAGCGCTTCTTTATCCGTAAAATAAGCCGCGTTCCCGCCGGCCTGTTCTGCACCCTCGTACATGGCTTTTGATAGCGTGCCGACGCAGAGAATGCGATCCGCCTTTCTGCGCACGGCGTATTCGCCGATCTCCCGGTGATATTTCAATTCATCCTTGCCAAGCTCAAACATATCGCCCAGTATCAGTACGCTTCGCCCTTTTGAAGCGGTGGCGACGTCGATGGAAGCGGCGACGGAGGTGGGGTTTGCGTTGTACGCGTCGTTGATGAGCGTATAACGCGGCGTTTTTACGATCGCCATACGGCCTGACATGGGCGTATACCCTTCGATACCCGCTGCGATTTTCGCGGGCTCTACATCCAGCGCAAGCCCCACGCACAGCGCACAAAGCGCGCGCAGCACCATATAGGAACCGGGTGCGGGTACGGTGACAGGCAGGCGTTCATCGCCAAAGTGGGCAATGAAGCGTGTGCCCTCAAGCCCCAGCTCGACAATGTCGGAGGCATAAACGTCGCAGGCGCTGTCGGTTCCGTAGGTCAGAACATTGTCGTAACTATCCTTAAGCGCGCGCAACAGGGGATCCTCGCCGTTGACGATAATGGGCGCGTCGGGAGAACGGTAGGGCAGCATTTCGCATTTGGCCTGCAAAATGCCCTCTCGTGAGCCAAGATGCTGGATGTGCGCGTCGCCGATGTTGGTGAAAACGCATACGTCGGGGCGAACGATCTTGGCGAGCGCGTCGATCTCGCCAAAGTGGTTGGTGCCCATTTCCACGATGGCCACCTCATGGGCGTTAGTAAGCCGCAGCAGCGTCAGCGGAACGCCGGTTTGGTTGTTGAGGTTCCCCTCGTTTTTGAGCGTGTTGTATTGCTGCGAAAGCACGCAGTAGATGAGTTCTTTGGTCGTGGTTTTGCCCACGCTTCCCGTTATGCCGACAAAGGGTATGGAAAACAGGCTCCGGTACGCGCCCGCGATCGCCTGAAAGGCGGCGGCGGTATCCCGCACGCGGATCAAGGGGCGGGGCGCGGCTGTATCGCGGCTTGTCAGCGCTGAAATCGCGCCGGCTGCAAGCGCCTGCGCGATGAAATCGTGGCCGTCGAAACGGTCGCCTGCAATGGGGACGAACAGGGAGCCGGGGCTTGCGGCGCGGCTGTCGATGCAGACGTCGCACAGCGGCGTATCCATGGGGAGATCGCCCGTGGGCTTACCGTCGCAGGCCGCAACGGCGTCCGCCAGGGTAAGGTGTTCCATACTTAACTCCAAATCCTATTTTGCCAGCGAAAGCTCGATAATCTTCATGCAAAGCTCGGCGTAATCCATGCCGGCGGCGCGCGCCATCTGCGGGAAATGGCGGGTCGGCGTCATGCCGGGCAGGGTATTGGCTTCCAAGCAGTAAAGGCGGCCGTCCTCACTGTAAATATAGTCCATGCGTGCATAGACGGAGAGCGAGAGAACGTCGAAAACCTTCCTTGAGGTCTCCATAAGCTCCCGCGTGAGTGCTTCGGGAATCTGCGCGGGGCAGATTTCCGTAATGAGGCCGCTTTGGTATTTGTGTTCGTAGTCGTAGAAATCGCCCTTGGGTATGACCTCGGCCGGCGGCAACACCTGTGAGCCCAGTACGCCGCAGGTAAATTCGCGGCCGGGATGGAAGGTTTCCACCAGAATGTTGTCCTCGCACAGGAACGCGGCTTCCGCGGCGGCCGCAAGGGCCTCCGGCGTATACGCCTTGGTCACGCCGATGCTGCTGCCGCCCGAACAGGGCTTCACGATGCAGGGCAGAGGGAAGGTAACCGTTTCGCCCTTTTTAAAAAGCCTGTAGGCGGGGGTGCTGACGCCGTTTGCGCGGAAAAGCTCCTTGCTGACGGCTTTATCCATAGCAAGCGCGCTGCCGAAGTAGCCCGCGCCCGTATACTTGATCTCCATCATATCGAACATGGCTTGCAGCATGCCGTTTTCACCCGGCACACCGTGCATGGCCATGAATACGATATCCGCCGCCTTGCACAGCTCGATCACGTTTTTGCCTACACCGCCAAGCCCGCTGTCCGCGCGAGAGGCGCGAACGGCTGCAAGGTCGGGCGCCGTCGCCTTTACGGGTCGGGGCGCAAGCGGCTCTGTGTCCTTGAAGGCGTCCGTGATGGGCGTGGGGAGCGTTTCTTCACCGTAAAACAGATCGACGAGAACGGCTTGTTGGCCGATGCGGCGCAGCGCGTTGCATACCTGCGTGCCCGTGGAGAGGGAAACGTCCCGCTCCGGGCTTAAACCGCCTGCCAACACTACAATCCTCATGGAATCGACCCCTTCTTTCCGAGAATAGAAGTCATTATACCATACTTTATGCGAATGGGAAACGAAAAATATCTTTCACGCGTATTCGTGCGCGGCGCTTTTCAGGCGTTGGGCTTTGTGATACTATTATAAAAGTGCAAAAACGGAGGCGGAGTATGACGAAGGTCATTGCGATTGAAGGAATAGACGGAAGCGGCAAGAGCGTACAGTTCAAGCGCTTGGCGGAAAATCTTGCCGCGCGGGGCTTTACGGTGGAGATGCGCGAGTATCCCGTCTATGAAAAAGGGTTCTTTGGCGCGCAGGCCGGACGGTATCTTGCCAACGCGGAGGGCATACCCGCGGATCGGGTGGACGGCAAAAGCATGGCGCTTTGGTTCGCGCTGGATCGCTGGGAGGACATGCAGGATTATCGAGGCGACGCGGATTTTCTCATCATCAACCGCTATGTGCTCAGTAACGCCGTCTACCAGAGCATACGCGACATCGACATAGACAGACCGGATATCGTGGATTGGGTGTTCGAGCTGGAATACGAGCATTTTCATCTGCCCAAAGCGGATCTGTTCCTTTTCTACGACGTTGCGCCCGCGCAGGCGGGGGAGAACGTGCAGAAAAAGGGCTTTCGCGCGTATGTGGGCGACGGCGGCGACGTTTATGAGAAATCCGGCGATATCCAGTCGCGCGCGCGGGGAAAGTATCTTGCCTGCGCCGCGCGTCGAAAGGATGTGGCGGTGGTACAGTGCATGAAGGACGGCGTTTTTCAGAGCGTGGACGCGATCGCCGCTAAGACCCTGTCCGTGCTGGAGGCAAAGGGTATACTATGAACGATTTGTTCGATCAACATACGGATCTGCGTTCGCCGCTAGCGGATCGCATGCGTCCGCGCACGCTGGATGAATTCATCGGACAGGCGCATATCGTAGGGAAGGGTAAGCTGCTGCGACGCGCCATTGAAACGGACAGCCTGCAATCCAGCATTTTCTTCGGCCCGCCGGGCTGCGGGAAAACGACGCTTGCAAACGTGGTGGCGAACACCACCGGCGCGCGCTTTGTCAAGCTTAACGCGGTGACGGCGGGCGTAAAGGACGTGCGGGAAATGATTGCGGAGGCGGAGAACGCCAAACGGCTCTACGGGCAGGAAACCTATCTGCTGCTGGACGAGTGCCACAGATGGTCAAAAGCGCAGTCCGACAGCATATTGCCCGCGCTTGAAAAGGGCGTCGTGAAATTTATCGGCTCCACGACGGAAAACCCCATGGTCAGCATGACGGGCGCGATCGTGTCCCGATGCAGGCTTTTTCAATTTTTCCCTCTGACGGAGGAGGATATCCTAAACGCCATGCGCGCGGCCATTTCGGACGAGGAGCGCGGCATGGGCATGTATCACGCGGTATTTGACGAGGACGCGCTTTTGCATATCGCGCACGTGGCAAACGGCGACGCGCGCTGCGCCCTCAACGCCGTGGAGCTTGCCGTGCTTACAACCAAGCCCGTGGACGGCGTCATCCGCGTCACGGCGGAGATCGCGGCGGAGTCCGTGCAGCAAAAGACGCTGCTTTGCGACGAGCAGCAGTTTTACGATATGCTTTCCGCGTTTTGTAAAAGCTTGCGCGGCGGCGACAGCGACGCGGCGCTGGCGTGGTTTGCGCGCCTTATGTACGCGGGGCTGGATCCCCGTATCATCGTGCGCAGGCTGATCGCGCACGCGTCGGAGGATGTGGGGCTGGCGAATCCGCAGGCGATGGTGCAGGCGGTGACGGCGGGGCAGGCGTTGGAAATGATCGGCATGCCGGAAGCGCGGCTTTCCATCACGCAGGCGATCATCTATTTATGTGAAAGTCCCAAGTCCAATTCCGTCGTGATCGCCGTGGACGGCGCGTGGGCGGACGCCGCGCGCAGCTTTGACCAGCCCGTGCCCGTGCATCTGCGGGATACGAGCTATAAGGGTGCGGCGCAGCTTGGACACGGCAAGGGATACAAATATCCTCATGACTATCCGGGTCATGTCGTGGAGCAGGCTTACATGCCGCCCGATGTGGAGGGGCATATATATTACATCCCGGGCGAATTGGGGCAGGAAGCAAAAATACGGCAAAACCACGTTCAGCGTGGCAAGCTGAAATCTTAAAAGCGCCTATTTATCTGCACAAATTTGACACATTCGCCTCCGCGTGCTATAGTGATATAAAGAATACTATATCTTGGGCAGCTTCCGCACATCCGCAACAGCCTTTATTCGGGCGGGAAAGGAGGGGGACGTGTTTTCAGTCGGCGAGAAAATCTGTTATCCTATGCACGGGGTCGGCGTGATCGAATCCATTGAAGAACGCACCGTCTTGGGTGAAACGCAGCCGTATTACGTCCTCTGCTTCATCTCGGGGCGCATGACGGCGATGGTGCCCGTGCGCACGGCGGAGTCCGTGGGTCTGCGCGCGGTGATCGACGAGGCGGAGTGCATGAAGGTTTTGGCGTTTTTGCAGGGCGATGCCTGCGTTGAAAACGATAATTGGAACCAGCGCTACAGGGATAATTATACCAAGCTGCGCGGCGGCGATATCTACGACGTGGCGGATGTGATCAAGTGCCTTAATAAAAGGGAAGCGGTGAAGGGTCTGTCCGCGGGTGAGCGTAAAATGCTGCTGACAGCGCGGCAGGTGATGCTTGCAGAGCTTGTCACGGCGACGGGAAAGCCCGAGGAGGAATTCCGTTATGCGGTGGGCGAATCATAGAAAGAGAGCGTTATGGAACAGAAGAAGCGCGAATCATTGGAGGAGATCCTGAGCGAAGGCAGAGAATTTGACGAAGAACAGGCGAAGGCACGCGCGGAAAAAACGATTCGCATGTTCCGCACCTTTTTGCTTTGCGTCGTTTCCTTTGCCGTTTTTATGGTTATCATGGGATTGATTTTTAAATAGTGCTTGCAAAAGCATATATGTGAAAGGGGTGGAATCAACACTTGGCACGAAAGTTAGCGAGGCTCATCTTCACACTGTTGGGAGCCGCGCTGGGCGTTGGCATTGTGGCGGGCATCGATTCGGCGCTGCAATCCTTCGGTATGCTGCCCATGCGAGTGGTGCTGTTGACCTGGGCGATCATCGCCATCTATGTAGCTTGCGGTATTTTATTCGCCATTATTTTTTATCTTTTATCTCCCAAGCTCATAGACGGGTTTATCTACATCATCACACGGGCGGAGTCGGAGCTGTCCACGCTCTCGCTGGCTGAAATTTTCTTTGGCGTGATGGGGTTGGTCGTAGGCCTTTTGCTGGCCTTTTTGATCAGCGCCCTCATGAACGATCTCGCGTTTCCATGGCTGCGCTTCGTCATCAGCATTTTTCTGTATGTCGGCTTTGGCTATCTTGGATGGAGCGTCGTTTCCAAACGGCGCGGTGAGATCGCGGACACGGGCATCTTCAAAAAGCACGGCAGACGTACGGGCGACGGCGCCGTACGCCCCAAGATACTCGATACCTCGGTGATTATCGATGGGCGCATTGCGGATATTTGCGCTACGGGCGTGATCGAAGGACAGATCATCGTGCCGCGTTTTGTGCTGCATGAATTGCAGCACATCGCGGACAGCGCGGATTCGTTAAAGCGTGTACGCGGCAGGCGCGGGCTTGATATTCTCAACCGCATGCAGCGTGAGCTGGATATACCCATCCAAGTGGTGGATACCGACTTTGAGGATGTGACCGAGGTGGACGCGAAACTTTTGCGTTTGGCGTCCGATACGGGCGGCGTGGTGGTAACAAACGACTACAACCTGAATAAAGTAGCCGCCGTGCAAAACGTACCCGTGCTCAACATCAACGATGTGGCGAATGCGGTGAAGCTTGCGCTGGTAGCGGGCGACGAGCTTTCCGTGACCATCGTGAAGGAGGGCAAGGAGATCGGTCAGGGCATCGGGTATCTTGACGACGGTACCATGATCGTGATCGACGGCGGTAAACGTTTCGTGGGCGAAAACGAAGCGATCGTTGTAACAAGCGTGTTGCAGACCTCCGCAGGGCGCATGATATTCGCAAGACTCAGGCAATAAGCTGCGTAAAAAACACACAGCCGGCGGCTTTGCGGAGCCGCCGGCTGTTCTTTCTGTCTTGTGAGGGCACGCCGCGTTTACGGGCGGTAGAATATGCCGATGAGAATCACGCCGAGAAAAAACACCACGCCGCATACAACCATGAAAAAGCCGACGGTGCGGTAGTCCTTGCCACGCAGACGGTAAAAACGAAAGAGGAAGATGAAGAAGATCAGCATAGCGAGCGCGAGCATGGATAGATAGGAACAAACGGTGATAAAGGGCGTCATTTTCAGTACCTCCTTGCAACGACGGAATAGCGGCTTTACGCGTCCAGATGATCCACCATGCGGTAGCCGACGCCCGTCTCCGTGATGATGTATTGCGGGTCGGCGGGGTTATCCTCGAGCTTTCGGCGGATATTCGCCATGTTGACGCGCAGGATCTGGTTGTTGACGGTGGGGCGCGCGCCCCATACGCTGCGTATGATGAAATCGTAGGTCAGCACCTTGCCAAGATGCAGCATGGTGAGCATCACGATCTTGTATTCCACCTGCGTAAGATGGATTTCGGTATCGTCGATATAGATGCGGCGCTTGTCGTAATCGATCGTAAGACGGCCGTTTTGCGCCTTACCCGTGGGCGTATCCGGATTGCCGGTGTTGGTGTGCCGAAGCGCGATGCGGATGCGCGCGAGCAGCTCCGCCGTGCCGAAGGGCTTTGTGACATAATCGTCCGCGCCAAGATCCAGCGCCTCGACTTTTTCCTTTTCCCTGTTTCGCGCGGAGACCACAATGATCGGCACCTGCGACCAAGGACGTATGCTTTTGATGATATCCGCGCCGTCCATATCCGGAAGGCCAAGATCTAAGAGCACCACGTCGGGACAATGCGAGGAAATGGTGGCAAGCGCCTCCCTTCCGGTGCTGACCTCCAGCACACGGTAATTGTTGGCTGTAAGAATCGTTGTGAGCAGATGGACGATGGCTTTGTCATCCTCTACTACCAGAACGACGGGCAGATTTTTCATAAGGCACCTCCTATAGATGGCGTACAGCATTGTTGTATCTATTATACATGGCGCGCGCAAAAAGCGGATAGGTTTTGCGTTTAGAAGGCGTTAAAATACGTTAAACAGCGTTAAGAAACGTTAAGAAACGGGCGGATGGCTATCGGCAGCCGCGCGCGTGTGGTATAATCGCTTTGATGAATACAAACACGCAGGCATTTTGGGATCGCATGCAGAAGCTCGGTTTGGCGCTGAAACCGGCGCTTTACACCGCGCTTGTCATGGCGGGCGCAACGTTGCTGAGCGCCGCGCTGTACCGCTTTTTTATTCAGACAAACAACGTTTCCATCATCTACGCTTTGGCGGTGGTGGTGGTCGCCTGCATTACGCCGGGCTATTTTTACGGCATTGCCGCTTCGCTGATCAGCGTTTTCGGCGTGAATTATTTCTTTACAGCGCCATATTGGAAGCTGAATTTCACACTTACGGGATACCCCATCACCTTTTTTATGCTGCTCGTCGCTTCCATTATCACGAGCACGCTCGTCACGGGGTATCGTGAACGCGACAGGGCGAAAAACGAAGCGGAGACCGAGAAGCTTCGGAGCAATCTCCTGCGCGCGATATCGCACGACCTGCGCACGCCGCTGACCTCCATATCCGGGGCGAGCGCGGCGCTGCTTGAAAACGGGGCGGAGATCGACACGCCGGATAAACAAGCGCTTCTTACCGATATTCACGATAACGCGGAATGGCTGATCCGGATGGTGGAGAATCTGCTTTCGGTAACGCGTATTCAGGGCAGCGGCACGCCGATACAGAAAACGCCCGAGATGGCGGAGGAGGTCGTGGCGCAGGCCGTGGCGCAAATCAGGCATCGTTTCCCCAACCAGAAACTGACGGTGCGCGCGCCGGAGACCCCCTTGATCGTGCCGATGGACGGTACGCTCATAGGGCAGGTGCTGATTAATCTGATCGAAAACGCCATCTATCACAGCGGTACGAGCGACCCCATCGAGATCAAGGCGGAAACCAAGGGCGGTAAGGCGATATGCAGCGTGCGCGATCACGGCAAAGGGATTGATCCGGCATATATCCGCCGCATGCTGGACGGACATATCGATACAAACCGCGCGAGCGACGGCAATCGCGGCATGGGGATCGGGCTTTCCATCTGCGC
>JAQVRG010000033.1 GCA_028701165.1 Eubacteriales bacterium
AACCGGGTCGTAATCGGAGAGATCGCAGTAGATGAACCAGAACGTCTCGCCGTCGGAGAGGTTGTGCGCCAGAGCATCGGTGTTCGTCTCGTAGAACGTCTCATTGAGGTCATTGAGGACGAGCCATAACCCTCAAGGGGCGCGCAATGCGTCTGTCCTCCGCCAACTCCATCAACTGGGGGCGGCTTGCGCCGCAGATCGTCTACTATGTTTCCGGCTATTGCGAGCTTGTGAACCAAGGGGCGATCAAGAACGGCGAACCGATCAACGTGTGCGTGCCTACGGGCAATTTCGGCAACATCTTGGCGGCGTGGTTCGCAAAGCGCATGGGGCTGCCCATTAAGACGCTCATTTGCGCCTCCAACAGCAACAACGTGCTCACGGATTTCCTGCAAACGGGCACGTATGATCGCAACCGCCCCTTCCATTACACCACCTCGCCCTCTATGGATATTTTGATATCCTCCAATTTGGAGCGGCTTTTGTACCTGCTTTCGGGCAGCGACGAGTCGGTAGCCAACTATATGGCGAAGCTGCGCGCGGACGCGAAGTATACGGTTTCGCCCGCGCTGTTTGATAAGCTTCGCGCGGAATTCGCCTGCGGCTTCTGCGATGACGACGAAGCCGCGCGCACCATCGCGCGGGCGTTTGACAAGGGCTATCTTCCCGATACGCATACCGCCGTGGCGCTCCGCGTTTACGATGAATATAAGGCGAGGACGGGCGACGGGACGCAGACCCTTGTGGCCGCTACCGCCAGCCCCTTCAAATTCCCGGCGAGCGTGCTTGGCGCGCTGGGTCAGCCTGTGGAGGGCGGCGACTTTCGTGTGCTCGATTCCCTCTCGGCGATCGCCGGCGTGCCTGTGCCGCCGCAGCTTGCCATGCTGCGAACGCAGAAGGAGCGCTTCACGGAAAGGGTAGCGCCCGAAGTGATTCGCGTGTATGTGGATCGCTTTACGCAAGCGCAGCGGAAGGGGCAAGACGCATGAAGTGGATCGTGGTGCTTGGGGACGGCATGGCGGATCGGCCGCTTGCGGCGCTGGACGGCAAAACGCCCTTACAGGCTGCCAATAAGCCGTATATGGACTATATCGCACAGCACGGCACGGTGGGCATGGCGCGCACGATCCCCGAGGGCATGCCGCCGGGCTCCGACGCCGCCAACATGTCCGTGATGGGCTACGCGCCCGCCGTCTATTATACAGGGCGCTCGCCGCTCGAAGCCGTAAGCCTGGGCGTGGAGATGGCGCCGGACGACGTGGCGATACGCTGCAACCTTGTTTGCCTTTCCGATGCGGAAAGGTACGAGGACAAGACCATGGAGGACTATTCCGCTGGCGAGCTGGAGACAGAGGACGCCGTGGCGCTTATACGCTTTTTGCAGGAGAACATGCAGGAGGAGGATCTGCGTCTTTTCCCCGGCATCAGCTACCGGCATTGCCTTCTGCTGCATCACGCGCAGCTGGGGACGCAGCTCACCCCGCCGCACGACATTTCGGGGCGGCGCATAGGGGACTATCTTCCCAAGGGACGCTACGGTGAGCGGCTGGACGCGTTTATGCGGCGCTCCTACGCGCTTTTGAAGGAGCATCCCGTCAATCAGGCGCGGATCGCGGCGGGGAAGAAGCCCGCGAATTCGTGCTGGTTTTGGGGGGAAGGCACGCGCCCGGCCTTTAAGAGCTTTGCGGAAATTTACGGCAAAAAGGCCGCCGTTGTGTGCGCGGTGGATCTGATCAAAGGGCTTGGTATCTGCGCGGGGATGTACGCCCCGCATATCCCGGGCGCTACGGGTGCGAAGCGCACGGATTTCGCGGCCAAGGGACGCGCGGCGCTTTCGCTTCTTAACGAGGGCTACGAGCTGGTCTACATTCATGTCGAAGCGCCGGATGAAAGCGGCCACGCGGGGGATATCGCGTGCAAGGTCGAGGCGATCGAAGCGATCGACCGCGACGTGCTGGGTCTTATTATGGAAGGGCTGCGCGCGCAGAAGGAACCCTTTGCCGTATTGCTTACGCCGGATCACCCCACGCCTATCGAGATACGCACGCACAGCGCCGATCCCGTGCCTTTTGTGCTCTATCGCAGCGATCTTGATACGGCGCCCGGCGCGCTGCATTATACCGAGGCGGACGCGGCGGCGACGGGGCTTTATCTTGCGGAAGGGCCGCTGCTCATGCGCAAGCTGGTCGATCTGGATTTTTAACAATAAAAATGTAAAATGCACTTGACATTTGATGTAAAGCGAACTATACTTACACAGTAAAGTTTGCTTTACATTTTTTGCGCGCATGAGTCTAGTTTTGAGGAGGCAGATATGAGAACCAAGATCGCAGACTACCGAAAGGAGAAGCGCGTCACGCAGGAAGAGCTGGCGCAGGCTGTGTCCGTAACGCGGCAGACCATCATATCGCTGGAAAACGGCAAATATGTGGCCTCGCTGCCGCTTGCGCACAGGCTGGCGAAATACTTTGGCGTGACGATAGAGGAACTGTTCGTGCTGGATGAGGAGGAACAAAAAATATGAAGCTGATTAAGAAAAAGATGCTCTATATGGCTGTGGTCGCGCTTGCGGGCGCGGGCATGCTCGTGATGGGGATTTTGCGGGGCAACGCGCAGATGTCGGGCGTTGGCTCGGGCATGCTGGCTGTGGCGATACTCAAGCTGTTCCAGTATTTTCGCATCATGAAGGATCCTGACAAGGTGCGCCAGCTTGAGGTGGTGCAAAACGAGGAGCGGCTTGTGTTCTTGGCGAACAAAAGCGCCGCCATCACGCTGTATGCGCTGATCATCATAGCCTATATCGCCATGCTTACGCTGATGTTCATGGGGAATACGGCGCTGTCCTCCGGCATTGCGTACGCCATATGCGCAGCGCTTATCATCTATTTGATCGTGCACGCGATATTGAATAAGAAATATTAACGCCAAAGCCGGAAAGTACACATCGGGATTGTCAAGGAGCCACAGCGGCTTGACTGCAAATCGCCCACAGCGCATGTGCGCTGTGGGCGATTTGATAACTTGCCGGTAATTACAGGGATTTCAAAACGCCGGTGCGTTCGTTGAACTCGTTGATGAGCTTATCCATCTCGTCGGCCTGCGCGTGGATATCCGTCCAGTAGTTCTCGTCGTACCACTGCTGGTTGATCTCCTCGTAGGTCTTGCCCTGCTGCTCAACCCAAGTGTAGTACTTGAGGTTGTGTACGCGGCGGCGCTCCTCATAGGTGAGCTCCTTCATGGCGTCGGTGCGGATGCCGCTAAGATGCTCGGAGAAATCGCGGGCGGCGGTGAGCATGTCGTACTTGCCCTGCTGCTCGTCAAGCTCCGTGATGCGGCTCGAGTACATGATGGAGGAGTCGGTGGCGACGGTCGCTACGACGTCCTTCTCGGTCAGTTCGTAGTACTTGGCGAACTTGATGCAGCAAAGCATGTTGGCGATGCCGGAAATGCCCAGCAGCGACAGATTCTCGATGGTCTTGTCGTCCACATGTGCGACTTCCTTCAAATACTTATGGCCTTCTTCGCTGTTGAACAGACGCAGCAGGTTTTGGCTGTCGTCGTCATCGATGTCGATGACCATGTCGGTGTTCTTTACGTTGTGTACCCAAGGCACATGTTTGTCGCCGATGCCTTCGATGCGGTGGCCGCCAAAGCCGTTTTCAAGAAGCGTCGGGCATTGCAGCGCTTCGCCTACGGCAAGCTTGGAATACGGATACTGCTCCTTGAGGTAATCGCCCGCGGACATCGTGCCGGCCGAGCCGCTGGTGAAGCAGGCGCCCGCGAAACGGACGTTCGCGCTCTTTTTCTTCATATCCTCGAACGCGTCCTGAATCGCCTTGCCGGTGACCTGATAATGCCAAACCACGTTGCCCATTTCTTCGAACTGGTTGAAGATGACGACGTCCTCGCGGGTCTCGCGCAGCTCGTGGGTCTTATCGAAGATCTCCTTGACGTTGGACTCGCAGCCCGGGGTCGCAATGACTTCGCCCGCGATGGACTTCAGCCAGTCAAAGCGCTCTTTGCTCATTTCGGCGGGGAGGATGGCGATGGAATCGCAGCCAAGCAGCTTGGAGTTATAGGCGCCGCCGCGGCAATAGTTGCCGGTGGAGGGCCAAACGGCCTTGTTGTAGGTGGGATCGAACTGACCGGTGACAAGGCGGGGCGCAAGGCAGCCAAACGACGCGCCGACCTTATGGCAGCCGGTGGGGAACCATTTGCCGCAGAGGATGATGATGCGCGCGTCCACGCCGGTAAGGCTCTTGGGCATTTCGATGTAGTTGACGCCGCCAAAACCGCCGCCCTGCATGGTGGGCTCGTTGTGCCAAGAAATGCGGAACAGGTTCAGCGGGTTGATGTCCCAAAGACCGACGTTTTTAAGCTGATCCTTGATCTTTTGGGGGATCAGATCGGGATTGCGCATCTGCGCAAAGGTCGGGATCACGATCTTGTTCTCTTTCGCACGCGCGATCGCATGCTCCAACTTGTCTTGGTGTACGGTCAAATCGATCATGGTAATACCCCTTTGCTTCTATTTATTATTTATTGTCGTATGCTGATCGTCTTTATCGGCGCGCAAAGAAACGCGGCGCCGTCTGCTATGCACTCATTCTATTCTATTTGGGGCGCGTTGTAAAGGGAAAAACAAAAAGATTTTTCACAAAACTAAAAAATTTTTAGCGTCGTTGCTGCCAAAATATTTTTTTCCGAACCACTGTACAAATTCAAATTAGTATAGTATGATACACCTATCATACAAAATGTTTTTGCACGCCTAACTTTTTTTAAGAAATCTTGTCTGAGGTGGAAATTAAGTGAAGAACGTTCTGGGATATAAGTGCACGATTTGCGGCGCGGAGCTGCCCTATGACGAGAGTATGACCTGCCCCCACTGCGGTGAAAAGGGCATTTTGGACATCGTATTCGATTATGCGTATATCAAAAAAACGTTTAACCGCGAAAGCCTTGCGAATGACCGCACCAACAGCATGTGGCGCTACAGCGCGCTGATGCCGCTGGAGCCGCGCGATTTTTCGCCGTTTTTGCGCGTCGGCTGGACGCCGCTGTATCCCTCCAACAGCTTAGGGCGGGAATTGGGCGTACAGCTTTTTATCAAGGACGACGGCTTGAACCCCACGGCCTCCTTAAAGGATCGCGCAAGCGGCGTGGCGGTCGCCAAGGCTATCGAGCTGGGGTATGACACCATCGCCTGCTCCTCTACGGGCAACGCGGCTTCCTCCTGTGCGGGCAACGCCGCGCGCATGGGGATCAAGACCGTGATCTTCGTGCCGCAGCGCGCGCCGGAGGGCAAGGTCGCGCAGTTGATGATCTTCGGCGCGAAGGTGGTTTCCGTCATGGGCGATTACAAGGCGACCTTTGACCTTTCCAAGGCGGCGATTGAAAAATACGGCTGGTACAACCGCAACGCGGGCATCAACCCCATTCTTACCGAAGGTAAAAAGACCGTGGCGCTGGAGATCGCCGAGCAGATGAACTGGAACGTCGCCGACTGGGTGGCGTGCTCCGTGGGTGACGGCTGCACCATCGGCGGCGTGTATAACGGCTTCCACGATCTCTATGAGCTTGGCATGATCGACCGTATTCCGCGCATACTCGGCGTGCAGTCCACGGGCTGCTGCCCGTTTGTCGTGGCGGCGGAGCAAAACGCGCCGCTTCAGCCTATGGAGGAAAACACGCTTGCCGATTCCATCGCCGTGGGCGTGCCGCGCAACCCCGTCAAGGCGCTGCGCGCGGTAAGCGCGTCGGGCGGCAAATGGATCGCCGTGTCCGACGATGATATTTTGGATACCATGCGTCTGCTTGGGCGCACCGAGGGCGTGTTCGGCGAACCCGCGGGCGTTACCGCGACGGCGGGCGTTCGCGCCGCGGTCAAGGCCGGCATTATCAAGAGCGGAGAGAGCGTCGTTACGATTTCTACCGGCAGCGGCTTGAAGGACGTCAAAAACGCGCTGCGTGCCGCCGGCAAACCTACGCTCTGCGAGCCTACGCTTGAAGCGCTTGACAGCAGCGGGATACTTTCAGCGTTATAAGAAGGGGCAATAACGAAAAACTATACATGAGTACGGATTATGTGGTATAATCCCACATGTAAACGGTCACTCGCGCGGAGGGCGACTTCCGTGCAGGACATAAACAACTACTTTAGGAGGAAAATAAGAATGAAGAAGACCTTTGCGATCGTGATCGCGTTGGTACTGGTTCTCGCGATGGTCGGCTGCACCGCCGAACAGGCCGCGCAGGTTCAGCAGGCTGCCGAGCAGGTCGCCAATGATCCCGCCGTGCAGGAGGCCGTGACCGAGGCCGCAGCCGCTGTGGAAGCCGCTGTTGAACCCGCTCCCGCCGCTGCTGATTTCAAAGTGGGCGTTATTCTCGTCCATGATGAGAACTCCGGCTACGATCTGGCGCACATCGACGGCGTCAAGGCTGCGCAGGCTGCCTTGGGTCTCACCGACGATCAGATCATCTACAAGTACAACATCCCCGAAGACGAGACCTGCTACGATACCGCCGTTGATCTGGCCGAGCAGGGCTGCAGCATCATCTTCTCCGACTCTTTCAGCCATCAGTCCTACATGATGCAGGCTGCCGCTGAGTATCCCGACGTGTTCTTCGTAGCCTGCACCGGCGACACCGCCGCCTTGCAGCCTGTCAAGAACGTCGCCAACATGTTCCCCTACACCTTCCAGTCCCGCTACGTCTCCGGCGTGGTCGCGGGCATGAAGCTTAAGGAGCTCATGGATGCCGGCACCGTCAAGGACGCTTATGTCGGTTATGTTGGCGCTTACCCCTATGCTGAGGTGGTTTCCGGCTACACCGCCTTCTTCCTTGGCATCCGTTCCATCGTTCCCGAAGCGCACATGGACGTGCAGTACACCAATTCTTGGTATGATCCCACCGCCGAGGCCGAAGCTGCCAACGCTCTGATCTCCAAGGGCTGCGTCATCATCGGTCAGCACGCTGACTCCACCGGTGCTCCTTCCGCCGTTCAGGCTGCGCAGGACGCTGGCAAGGTCGTTTACAGCGTTGGTTACAACGTAAGCATGCTGGCGGTTGCCCCCAAGGCCGCGCTGACCAGCGCGCAGAACAACTGGGGCGCGCTCTACACCCCCGTGATCGACATGCGCATGAAGGGTGAGGCCATCCCCACCGATATGGCGAAGGGCTATGCCGACGACGGCGTTATGATCTCCGAGCTGGGCGAGAGCTGCGCGGCAGGCACCGCCGAGAAGGTTGCGGAAGTGGAAGCCGCTCTTAAGGACGGCAGCCTGAACGTGTTCGATTGCAAGACCTTCACCGTTGGCGGCGAGGAAGTCACCACCTACTTGGGTCTTGATACCGACGGCGACTTCGTTGGCGATACCGGCGAAGCGATCGTGAACGGCATCTTCGAGGAGTCCGTGCTCCGCAGCGCGCCGTACTTCGGCCTGCGCATCGACGGCATCACCGAACTCAACTAATCCGAACAACAAACGCTGTGAGAGAAGCGGTTCGTCCGCTTCTCTCATTTCAAACAGGGCGCAATCATCATTATTTTTCATGTCAAGGATCGTTTCGCGCTTGCTCCATCACAGGACGCGCGCATCCATATCGGCAATCCTGACTTGCGGGACAAGTCGGTTCCGCAAAGAATCTGAAAATAGAAAGGATATCACGCTTTGGAAACGAAGAACGCGGTCCAGATGGTGGACATCACCAAAACCTTTGGCTCTGTCATAGCCAACAACAAGGTTTCCCTTACCATCGATAAAGGCGAGATCCTGTCGCTGCTGGGCGAAAACGGCAGCGGAAAGACAACGCTTATGAATATGCTTTCGGGTATCTATCTGCCCGACAGCGGGCAGATCTATGTCAACGGCGAAAAGGTGACCATCGCTTCGCCGCGCGACGCATTTGCCCTGCATATCGGCATGATTCATCAGCATTTCAAGCTGGTGGACGTATTGACCGCCGCTGAAAACATCGTGCTGGGTCTCAACGAGGCTCCCTTGATCGACCTTAAAAACGTGCGTGCCGCAGTGAATGATATATGCGACCGCTACGGTTTTGTAGTTGAACCGGATAAGAAGGTATACGACATGTCCGTATCGGAAAAGCAGACCCTTGAGATCGTCAAGGTGCTTTACCGCGGGGCGGACATTTTGATATTGGACGAACCGACCGCCGTATTAACGCCGCAGGAGACGGACAAGCTCTTCGCCGTCATGCGCAACATGCAGGCGGACGGCAAGGCGATCGTCATCATCACGCATAAGCTGCATGAGGTTATGGCGATCTCTGACCGCGTGGCGGTTTTGAGAAAGGGC
This sequence comes from Eubacteriales bacterium, assembly GCA_028701165.1. Taxonomy (GTDB): domain Bacteria; phylum Bacillota; class Clostridia; order Christensenellales; family CAG-138; genus JAQVRG01. Next base: position 8,322 of record JAQVRG010000033.1, read on the forward strand.
GAGTACATAGGCGACGTACCCACCAGCGAAACCAGCCCGCAGAAGCTTACCGACATGATGGTGGGCAAGGCGACGACGCTCAACATCGACCGTCCGGAGCCTGAGAATATCACGGAGCGCCTTGTCGTCAAGGATCTCACCGTGGTGGACTCGGATGGCGTAAAGCGGCTGGATCATGTAAGCTTCACGGCCTACGGCGGCGAGATACTGGGCGTTGCGGGCATATCCGGCAGCGGGCAAAAGGAGCTGCTGGAGGCGATAGCGGGCTTGCAGCGCATCGAGGAGGGCGGCAGCATCGTGTATACGCCGCGCGAGGAAAACGCCGCGGGCGAGGAGCTTGTGGGCAAATCCCCCATGGATATCAAAAAAATGGGCGTCCGTTTGGCCTTTGTGCCGGAGGATCGCCTTGGTATGGGTCTTGTTGGCAACATGAACATACCGGATAATATGATGCTCAAGTCCTACGACGCGGGCAAATCCGTCTTTACGGACCGCAAGACCCCGCGCGATTTGGGCGCAAGCATCATCGAGCAGCTCGAGGTCGTAACGCCGGGGCTTAGCACGCCGGTGCGCCGTCTTTCCGGCGGCAACGTGCAAAAGGTGCTCGTCGGCCGCGAGATTGCCGCACATCCCGCGCTGCTTATGACGGCATACGCCGTGCGCGGCTTGGATATCAACACGTCCTATACGATCTACCGGCTGCTCAACGAGCAGAAGAAGCTCGGAACCGCCGTGATTTATGTAGGCGAAGATCTTGACGTGCTGCTTGAGCTGTGCGATCGCATACTGGTGCTTTGCGCCGGCAAGGTCAGCGGCGTGGTGGACGGCCGTAAGATCAAGAAGGAAGAGGTCGGTTTGCTCATGACCCACCTCGGGCAGGAGGCGCAAGCATGAAGACCAAACAGAAAAAAGAAAGCAGAGAACCCTTGCTCCGCATTTCCAAGCGCGATTATATGCCCGCTTGGCAGGCGCTCGGCGTAAGACTGATCGGTCTTGCCGTCGCCTTGGTTATCTGCGCCATCATCATTTATGCCATCGTCAAGATGAACCCGCTGAAGGTTTACGGCGCGATGTTCGAGGGCGCTTTCGGCACCTCCAAGCGTATGTGGGTCACCATCCGCGATACGATGATGCTCCTTTGCATCGCGGTGGGACTTGCGCCCGCCTTCAAGATGAAATTCTGGAACATCGGCGCTGAGGGACAGATCCTCATGGGCGGCGTTGTGGCGGCGGGCTGCATGATCAATTTGGATACCGTGCTTCCCACGCTTCCGCTGCTGATCGTGATGTTTATCGGCAGCGCGCTCGCGGGCGCGGTGTGGGGCTTTGCGCCCGGCTTCTTCAAGGCGAAGTGGAATACCAACGAAACGCTTTTTACCTTGATGATGAACTATATCGCCATCCAGCTCACCTCCTATTTTGTAGCGCTTTGGGAAAATCCGTTCGGCTCAAGCTCCGTGGGCGTCATCAACCCGCAGACGAAGATCGGCTGGTTCCCGTCCGTGTTCGGCCAGATGTATACGCTTAACGTGATCATCGTGGTCGCATTGGTCGTCGCTATGTACATCTACCTTAATTACAGCAAGCACGGCTTTGAGATCGCCGTGGTGGGCGACAG
>JAQVRG010000034.1 GCA_028701165.1 Eubacteriales bacterium
GCAAAACCCGCGTGTTCGTTACATGACATGTTAGAATACCTCCATTTCTTATTTGCCGCAAATGATACGGCTTCATACCATGTAGATGTGTAAAGAGACAATAGTATCGTAGCACCGCCGCGATGAAAGAACCAGTATATTGTAAAATGAAAAAATCGTTTGAGGCTTGGGAATGCGAAGTTCCACCGGAGACGAAAACCCCTTGTAAAATGCAAACATCGCCAAAGGGCATTCGACCTTTGGCGATAAGCAAAAGGACGGAGCCGAAGCTCCGCCCTTGCTATTGCACGGTTGGTTATGCCTGCTGGGGCGCGCCCACAGGGCAGGTCGCAGCACAGGTGCCGCATTCTACGCACAGATCGGGGTTGATTTCATAATGATCCGCACCCTGAGAAATCGCGTCCACGGGGCATTCGGATGCACAAGCACCACAGCTGAGACATTCGTCGGAAATTACATATGCCATATCGTACCTCCATCATAATAGGATTTATTATTTATCATTTTAACACGAAATCGCCAAAAAGCAATGGTAAGATCGCGCTCAATTCTTGTTTTCTGCCTGATTTTCCTTTTGCGCCACCTTTTCGCCGCTATTGACGGCGTCGGGCTGCCCGCCGCTCCGGCGGCGGTTATGGCGGGGACGCTTGCGCTTGCTGGGAACGTTTGGCTGCGCTTCCTGCGCGGCTGCTTCCGCTTCGCCGTTCTGCGCCGGCGCGGCTTGCTCCTGTGCGGCGGCTTCCGCGCGCGCCTTCTGCTCTTGGAGCATGCGCTCACGGCGGGAAAGGCGCTCGACCTTCGGGGGGCGGGGGGCGGGTTCCAGCCTTGGCGCGTCCGTCAGCGTCAGCTCGTCATAGGGGAACCAGCGCACATCGATGGTACCGTCGGGCAGGACCATTTTCAGGCGCGTTTTCTCCGTTATGATGTTGTTTTCCAATACCGTACCCTGCCCGTCGGGAGAAACGACCTCCTTGCCGACCTTGGGCATGCGCTTGCGCATGATCTCATAGGTATCCTGCTCGTATTTGAGACAGCACATCAGGCGGCCGCATATGCCGGAAATTTTTGTGGGGGAAAGGGAAAGGCTTTGCTCCTTCGCCATTTTGATGGAAACGGGCTGAAAATCCGGTAAAAACTGCTTGCAGCACACAGGCCGCCCGCAGGAGCCCAAGCCGCCCAGCAGCTTTGCTTCGTCGCGTACGCCGATCTGCCTTAGCTCGATGCGCGTTTTGAAGACAGCGGCAAGATCCTTGACCAGTTCGCGGAAATCCACGCGCCCGTCGGCCGTGAAATAGAAGATGATCTTGGCGCCCGTAAAGGCGTATTCCACATCCACGAGCTTCATGTCCAAGCCATGCTCTTCTATTTTCTTCATGCAGATGCCGTGCGCTTCCTTTTCCTTCGCGCAATATTTATCCCGCTGCTCCCGATCCTGCTGCGTAGCGACGCGGAGGATGGGCTTGAGCGTGCCTACGACCTGCGCCGCGAGCACGCTGTGGCGCGCTTGGAGCACATCGCCGAATTCGACGCCGCGCGCGGTTTCCACGATTACGCCGTCGCCCGCCGCCGGATTGGCTTCGCCGGGGGAGAAGTAGTAGGTCTTGCCGCAGGGCTGAAAGCGTACGTCGATCACCTCGAAGGTCTCGGGCGGCGTGTCGTCGATCTCGAGCGCGGCGGCGGCCGCTTCCTGCGTGCCGTCCTCCGTTTCAGCCATCGTGACCGTTGCGTCGTCACCGGATTCTGCCTCGTCAACGGTGGAAACTGTGTCGTTCTCTATGGCGGGAGCATCCGATTCGATTAGCGCGGGTTCTGCTTGCGCTTTGGCAGTTTGTTCCTCCTCCCGTTGGGGAGACGGCTGTTTATTTCCGCCCGCTATGAGCGCGGCGACCTTTTCGGGCGTGAGCACCTCGTATAGTACCATATCGTCAGTGTTTTTCATCGTTATGTGTCGTTTCCTCCAATATTTGCGTCATCATTTTGTCCAGCGTCGCGCCGGCGGAGGCCGGTGTATATAACCGCGACATGGCCATCGTGACCTTTTCTATCATACCGTTAATGCGGCCGCTTGTAAAGTGCGGTGCAAGCGCGCTTAGCCTGTCTCTAAGATCGGTGTTGCGCAGCGGCAGACCCTCCCGGCAGGCAAGAAGGTCCCGCGAAAAGGAAAGAAAGTAACCCGCCAGCGCCATCGCCCGATCCCGCGCGTTTGCTTTATCGCCCTGTATGGCTTTACTAAGGGCATAGGGCGGCTCGCCGTGCAGCAGTGCGCAGAAGGCGTTTATAGCCTGCAACCGTTCCTCGCGCGCTTCCTCGTTGCCGCAAAGCCGCCACGCCTGCTCCAAAGAATCGGCGGCGCGGGCATAAAGCATAGCGTCCGCGTCCGTGGCGCCCCGCGCTAAAAGCGCCGCGCGGACGTCCTCGTATGCGGGCGTACCCAGCCGCACGATGCAGCAGCGCGAACGGACGGTGGGGAGCATGGCCGCGAGATTGCCGCACAAAAGGAAAACGGTGTTTTTCGGCGGTTCCTCCAAGGTCTTTAAAAATATGTTCTGCGCCGCCTCGCTCATTTGATGGGCTTGGGTAAAGCGCACGCACCGTCCGCCGCCCGCAAAGGCTTTTTTATTCAGCTCGCTTAGCAGCGCGCGCAGCGCATCCACGGCAATGGGGCAGGAAATGTCGAAATAATCCGGGAAATCAGCAAGCGTTGCACACCCGCAGAAGCGCTGCGCGCAGAGTGCTGCGGCGTCCTCCGCAAGCGCTGTATCCGTGCAGCAAAAAAAGCAGGCATGCGGCATGCGCGCCTCGCGGATCGCGTTCAAGACGTTGTCAAGACTTTGCTGCATAACCGGGGCTAATACCGGTAATGGCTTTCGACGTCAACCACGAAAACCGTAGCGCCGCCAAGCGTGATCTGCACGGGCGCGGGTGAAGCGTCCATATAGCCGGGCAGGGAGGAGGGCATAACCATGTACTCCTTGCGGCGGCTGGATTGTTCCTTGATGATGGACAGCGCCTCGTCAAGACGGGCGGCCTCCAAGCCCAGCATCAGCGTTACGTTGCCGCCCTGCAAAAAACCGCCCGTGCTCGCAATACGCGTCACCTGAAATTTTTCACGGACCAACGCGCGTATCAGCTTCTTGGCGTCGTCGTTCTGGATGATCGCAAATACCAATTTCATAGGTAACACCGCCTTTTCTTAGACTATTCTAACATGTGCTACAGTAACATATTCAGCAAAAGCGCCCGTAATCCTGCCACGGTGTCCGCCGTATAGGTAGGTTTGCAGCCGAAGATCTCCTCCGCGCTTGCGTACCCGTAAAGCACGCCTACGCTTTGCACGCCGCATGCGTGCGCCGCGTTTAGATCGTAGAAGCGGTCGCCGACCATGATGAGACCATCCGCGCCGATCTCCCGGCAGGTTCGCTGCAAAAGCTCGGTTTTTTCACCGTTGCCCGCGTCGTCCGCCGTTTGCAGGTGCGAGATGTAGGGGGCGAAGCCGAAGCGCGCAATGTGCTCCAACGCGGGCTTATGGCTCTTGCTGGTCACAATACCCAAATACGCGCCCGCTTCATACAGGTCGCGCAGCATATCCAAAATGCCGGGGAAGGGCGCTAAAAGGTTAGTATCCTGCATGATTTCCCGCGCATACTCCCCGTAAATTGCGATCGCCTTTTTCATATCCTCGCCCGTAAGGCCAAGATATTTGGGCATACCAAGCGAGAAGGGAGGCCCTACCATATTGTTGAGGTAGTCGTCATCTCGCGGAGGCAAATTCATAGCCGCCATCATCAGGCGGAGGGATTTTAGGATTGCGGGACGGGAATGCAACAGCGTACCGTCCATATCGAACATGATTTTAACGTAAGACACAAACATTTTCCTTTTGTTTCAGGCCGAAGACCGCGCCGCCGGCTTGAAGGCAGGAGGCTAGATCGTCAACGTATTCTTGCAATATGCGCTCGCCCGGCATGAACAGGGCGACGCCGGGAGGATAAGGGCCGGCGGCGCATGCGGCGACGCGCCCGGCGGCTTGCGAAAGCGGCACATAGTCCACATCGCCCAGCATGGCGTCCCGTATGGATACGACGGCGGGCTGCCGCGCGTATCGCTTAGGCGGGGAGGGCGCGCGCCGGTCGCCATAGGGAAGCGTGCAGACAGCTTCATACAGGCGGTCATACCAATCCTGCGGGTCGTGCGGTACGGTGATGAAGATCACATGATCCATGTCCGCCGCCTCCGCCACGACGCCCTTATCGTAAAGATCACGATAGGCCGCATAGCCGGTAATGCCCCGCATGTGCACGTCGATGACAAGGCGCGTGGGATCCACGGCAAAGACGCCGCGCGCGGCGTCGGCGCGTTCCGTTTGTACCGTAACGCCGTTTGCGGCGCTTAGACGCTTTTGAAATACGCGCATGCGTTCGACATGCGTATCCCAATCCTTAGCCGTATGCAACGCCCAGTCCAAGGAGGTCATGAGCGGATAGGAGGGGCTGCTGCTTTGGAGCATGGAAAGCACGGATTGTATGCGCTGCGCGTCTATGGGGCAGCCGCGTCCCGTAAAGAGCAGCGCCGTTTGGGTAAAGGCGTTGAGCGTTTTATGGGCGCTTACGCAAAACATATCCACATCCTGCGGGCAGAGCGACGGCAGCTCGTTTGCAAAGGGGAAATGTGCGCCGTGCGCGGCGTCCACCAAGAGGAGCGCACCGTGTCCGTGCGCCGCTTTTGCGACGCCCTTAACGTCCGCACAGCGCCCGCGGTAGTTTGGGCTGGTGATGAAAACCGCGTCGGCCGGTCTTCGGGCGAGGGCTTCCTCTACGGCCTGCGGGGTGATCATACCGTCAAGCTCCGGATAGATAAATTCCGCCGCGTGTCCCGCCAAAGCAAGGCCGCTCACGGCGCTTCTGTGGCAATCCCGCGCCATAAGGACGCGCTTGTTTTGGCCTTGCGAAAGGAGCATCGCCTGTACGCCGGCGGTGGAGCCGTTAACGAGTAAAAAACAGTCCCGCGCGCCATAGGCTTTGGCGTAAGCCGACTGGGTTTTGCGTATGGGGCCTGTCGGCGCGTGCAGATCGTCCGTGGCGGGCAGCTCCGTTACATCCCAGCCGGAAAGGCTCTCATACATGGGAATGCCGCGTCCCTTATGACCGGGCATGTGAAAGCGCGCGACGTTGCGGCGCGCGTATTCGCCCAGTACCTCGGGCAGCGATTTTTCCCGCTCTTTTCTCAACTGCGCAAGTCCTTCAACATGGTTTGAAACGTGTCGGCAAACGCTTCCGACGGGGAAAAGAGAAGCTTATATACCGTTTGCCCGCGCTGAAAAAACAGCGTGTGCGCCGTGGCTTTGGGCTTGATAGTCAAATACAGCGTTTTGACCTTTGCGCCCGCAGGCAAAACGCCGACAGATGACGCTTCGCCGGGCGCGAGAAGCGCAATATACTCCTCTGCGGAAACGGCTTCGTAGACCTTCCCCTTGTCCGCCACCATGCGCTCTACAAGGAAGGAACCGAGAGGATAGGGGTTGGTACGGCGTTCGCCGAACGCGTCGAGATCGTCCGCTGCCGGCTCCGCGTAAGTCAATGTGTAGCGATAGCCGATCAGACGCTTCTTATATACCATGTAAGCGGCATAGATAAGCCCCGCGAGCACCGCGAGCTGCAACAAGCCTCCAAAGGGGAGAGAGCGGAGAAAAACCAAAATATAGCGGGCGAATATGATGAGCAGCAGCAGCGCGATGGCGAGCAGCAGGTCGCTTTTGGGCGTGGATTTGTCGTTTTCCAATCGTTCTTGCAGCATGCGCTTATACCTCTTTTGCGATTTGGGATGCGACCGCGACGTTGTTATATACCAACTGGATATTGGACGCCAAGCTGTCGCCGCCGGTCGCCTCCGCGATGCGCGCAAGCAGGAAGGGCGTTACGGCCTTGCCATGGACGCCCTGCGCCTCGCTTTCCTCCAGCGCGCGCGCGATCACGCCGTCGATGTAGTCCTTGTCCATGGAATAGGCTTCGGGAATGGGGTTGACGATCAGCATTCCGCCGCGATAACCGATCTCTTGCCCCGCGCGGATGGCGGCGGCGACTTCCTGCGGGGTATCCATGCGGTACGTCACGGCAAAGCCGCTTCTGCGCGTATAAAAGGCGGGCAGCTCGTCCGTGCCGTAGCCGATTACGGGCACGCCCTTCGTTTCGAGGTATTCCATGGTTAAACCGAGATCCAAGATGCTCTTTGCGCCCGCACAGACCACGGTGACGGGGGTTTGGGAAAGCTCCTCCAGATCGGCGGAAATGTCCATTGTGACCTCCGCGCCCCTGTGCACGCCGCCGATACCGCCGGTTGCGAACACCTTGACGCCGGCTAAGGCCGCGAGGATCATGGTCGCGGCTACGGTGGTCGCGCCGTCCGCCTTGCGCGCGATCATCACGGGTATGTCGCGGCGGCTGACCTTATTGACCTTATGTCCCGCCTTGCCAAGATATGCAAGCTGTTTATCGTTCAGCCCCACGCACAGCTTGCCGCCGAGAATGGCGCAGGTGGCGGGGGTTACGCCGTTCTCCCGCGCGATGCGTTCGCACGCGCGCGCGGTTTCGACGTTTTGGGGATAGGGCATGCCGTGGGATATGATGGTGGATTCCAGCGCGATCACGGGCTTGTTTGCGTCAAGCGCCGCGCGCACCTCGTCGGAAAGCAGTAAATGTTGATTATACATAGGAAGATCTACCTCGCAATATTTCTATAATCGGCAATGGCGTGCAAAGCCGTTTCACAGGCGAAATCGGCGGTTTCCTTTATGTTCATGCCGCGTATGCAGCCGATGGTAATCGCCGCCGTCGCCGCGTCGCCCGCGCCTGTGGTGGTTGCGATGGGGGCGCTGGTGTGCGCCTTGCTGAAGCCGCATACCTTAGCGTCCGCGTAGCACAGCCCCTGCGCGCCTAAGGATACGAATGCGCGCTCAACGCCCATGCGCACCAGCGCCTTGGCGGCGGCTTCGGGATCGCTTTCGCCCGTGAGGGTCTCCGCTTCCAGCATGTTGGGCTTAATGGCGAAGAGCATGGGCAATATGGGAAGAACGCGGCGGCATTTTGCCGCGGAGACCGGGTCGCAGATCAGCGGTACGCGCGCGTTCTGCGCGATATACAGCAGCGTTTCCTCGGGCGGGTTCGCGTCCACAACGCAGGCGGCGCCCGTGTTGATCGCTTTGATATTGACATGCTCCGGCGTAAAATACTCGCATATGTCCATATCGTTCATAGCGATATACATATCGCCCTCTTTGTCGTTTACACAAAGATAAACGCCGCCCGTGGCGTTGGGGATGATGGACATGTAGGTAAGACCGATGCCGATCTCTAAACAGTTTCGAACCAATCCCGTGGTCAAAACGTCGTCGCCGAAGGGAGCCAAAAGCTCCGTAGGAATGCCAAGATTGCAAAGACTCGCCGCGATGTTCCGACCCACGCCGCCCGCGGATACGGTGACCTTGGCGATATTGGAGTCGTGCACGAGAAGGTCGGCCGAGGGACGGCCGCTGATATCCGTGTTGATTCCACCCACAACAAATACCATAGTATACTCCGAATTCATAAGGATTTGCGGCGCATGGAAGCACACTGCACCACGATGGATCATTATAGCATGTTTTTTATCCATATGCTATAATACGGAGCATGAAAAATATTTTAACGGCCTTAGGGAAGGCGCTTTGCTATGCGCTGCTGTTGGTCGCCGGTCAATTTGCCGGCACGTTTGCCGCCGCCGTTTGCTATGCGGCGTATGCAAGCATAGGCGATTACAATGCGCATGGCGTTTTGCCCGATTTTGAACCGTTGCTGCAGGCGACGGCGGATTTCACCATGCGCTATGCCACGGTCATCGCGGCGGCGGGAGGCTTGTGCGTGGTATTGGCTCTTTGGGCCTTTTTTTCCATACGCGGGAAGCGCCTTTCTGTGGAAACTGGCTGGCGTCCAAACAGCGCGCGGCAAAATATGCGCGCGGGGTTGTGCGGCGCCTGCTTTGCGTTTGCGGTATGCGCCGCGTTGCAGCTGCTGCCCATCCCCGAAGCTATGCTTGCAAGCTATGCGGAAGCGGCATCGGAGACGTTGGGCGCATTTCATCCGGCGATCCTGCTTTGCACGGTTCTGCTGGGTCCTATTGCGGAGGAGGTCGTCTTTCGCGGACTCGTGTTTACGCGTCTGCGCCGCGCCATGCCGCTGTGGGCGGCCGCAATGCTCAGCGCATTGCTCTTTGGCGTTATGCACGGGAATCCCTTATGGATTGCGTACGCCACCTGCTTGGGTTGCGTATTGGCTTTCGTTTATGAAAAAAGCGGCGGCCTTTGGGCAAGTATCATTTTTCATATCCTTTTCAATTTCTTTGGCTCCTATGCTATGATTCCGCTGGGCGATTCGCCTGTGATGGGGATAACGCTGCTTATCTTGGGCCTTTTTGGCGGCGGCGCGATGCTTTGGCGCATGGACGCGGAAGCAAAAACACCGGCTGCGGATAGATGAAACGCCTCTTTACGCCGCACGGGCGGTATGATATATTATAATGGCAAATCGAGAGGGAAAACGCAGGATCGGGCGCATAGGGAAAGAGGACAGGAGGGCGTATGGAGAACATCGTACTTGCGGCATTTCAAGAGGAAAGCTTGGCGTATCAGGCTTTTTCAAAGATCAAAAACACGCCGTCCAGCGAGAAGTGCGCGATTTCGCAGCTTGCGCTTTTGCAGAAGCAGGGCGGCAAACTTTCCGCAAAGGAGTATTACGACAGCGGCATACAAACCGAGGACGATACCTTGACGGGAGGTCTTGTGGGCGCGCTGGCCGGTATTTTGGGCGGCCCCGTCGGTATGCTGCTTGGCGCGAGCATGGGCATGTTTATAGGCGCTGTCATGGATTTAGGCGATGCGGGCAAGGAGGCTTCTTATTTGGAGGAGGCCGCCCTTAAAATTACGGACGGCACGACGGCGCTTGTGGCGCTGGCGATCGAGACGGACGAGACGGCGCTGGACGAGGAGCTCAAACCCCTTAACGCATCCATAACCCGCTTTGAAGCGGCCGTTATGCAGGAAGAGGTGGAGGAAGCGATTCGTATGCAGGACGAGCTTGCAACACAGGTGCGCAGAGAGATACGGCAGGAGAAAACGGAAGCGCGAAGGGCGCGTATTGCGGAGCTGAAAGCAAAGGCAAGATCACGCGTCTAACATAATATAGAACGTTAGCTTTTGAAAGGAACACGGCCACGGCAAAAAGCCGCGGCCATGTATTTTTTTCGTTCTGTTCCTACGCCTTAACGCGACGCGCCGCCGCACCAGCCGCCGAAAAAGCGGCGAAGCAAGTATAGAATACCTATCAATACACATCTATTCTTGTCGGCGTCGCCGATAGCCCGTTTGCTGAAAAGCTCCAAGCAAAAGGATTCCAAGCTTTCGGAATACGTCGAGGGAACGGCGGCGGCGACGATCTGCGCGCCGGTTGCCTCGTCCAACGCAAGCGCCTGCGCACAGATAAAAGCCTACGCTTCCTCACTGAAAACACGGTTGTAATCATCGACATAGAAAGCCGTTGTAACGCGCGAGAGTTGCGCCGGTTTGCAAAACATACCACAGAATGCAGAGAAAAGAAGCTTGCCCCAGCAGAAATCAAAAAAACCGACCGTCGCGCATGACGGCCGGAATGCTTCCCATATACCCTAGTTGCAGCGGGTGTTTCCGCCAAACGTCCCCATACGGGAATAGCGAAGGCCGGAATTGCCGACAAGCTCGTTGACGATATTCAAACATTCGCCGAAGCGCTGATAGTGCACGATCTCCCTTTCCCGCAAAAAACGAAGCGGATTGAGCAGCGCCGGGTCGTCCGTAAGGTTCATCAGGTGCTCGTAGGTCGCGCGCGCCTTCTGCTCCGCTGCCAAA
>JAQVRG010000035.1 GCA_028701165.1 Eubacteriales bacterium
CCTCCGCCGCCTGATCCGCAGAGCCCTTCGCTTTGCGATGCAGCTTGATATGCCGGAGGACAGCCTTGCAAAGGTCGCGGAGGCGGTCGTCGCGCAATACGGCAAATTCTACAGCGAGCTCAACGACAACGCGAAGCACATCTACGACGAGCTTGACCGCGAGGAGCTTCGCTTCCAAAAGACGCTCAAAAACGGCATGCGCGAGTTCGAGCGCATCAAGGCCGGCTTTGCCGATGGCCGCATCGACGGCGCAAGCGCCTTCCGCCTTTACGACACCTTCGGCTTCCCCATCGAGTTCACCGAGGAAATGGCGCGCGAAAACGGCCTGACGGTAGACGTAAAGGGCTTTGAGGAAGCGTTTGAAAACCACCAGAAGAAATCGCAGGCGGGCGCGGAGCAGCGCTTTAAGGGCGGGCTTGCGGACACCAGCGAGCAGACGGCCAAGCTGCACACCGCGACGCATCTTTTGCAGGCGGGGCTTCGCAAGGTCCTAAACGACGACACCATCAGCCAGCGCGGCTCCAACATCACGGCGGAGCGCCTTCGCTTCGACTTCAGCTTCGGCCGCAAGGTAACGCCGGAGGAGCTCAAAGAGGTAGAGTCGTTCGTCAACGGGGCGATCGCCGCCGCCGCGCCCATCGTATGCGAAGAAATGACGCCGGACGAGGCGCGCGCACAGGGCGCGATCGGCCTCTTTGGCGACAAATACGGCGAGCGCGTCAAGGTCTACACGATGGGCGGTTTTTCCAAGGAGATCTGCGGCGGCCCGCACGCTGCCAACACGGGCGACTTGGGAACCTTCAAAATCAAAAAGGAGGAGGCCAGCAGCGCGGGCGTGCGCCGCATCAAGGCCGTATTGGAATAAGCGTTGTCGAACTGGTTTACATACGATTGGCAGGAACAGGGCGAGCCCTCGCATTGCGCGGTGGATCTCGCGCTTAGCGAACAGGGGAAGGCGGAGGATTATCCTTATGTCTTCCGCCTGTACTGCGAAGCGCCCAAGGAGATCAACGAGCGCTGCCGCCGCCACGCGAACGCGCTGCTTTCCAAGTGCGAAAAGGAGGGCTTCCTCTTTGCCGGACGGGTGGAAACGCCGCGCTGCATCCAGTTCTATTTCTACGGCAAGGCCAAGGTATCCCTTTCCTCCATCGAGTACGCCTACGCGAAGGAAAAGCTTTTGACCTGCCGCGCCGACGTGCAGGAGGACCCCTCTTGGAGCTTTTACGGCGAACAGCTTTGTCCCGACGCGGCCAAGTACCAGACCGAGCAGAACCGCGAACTGATCGCGCGCATGGCCAAGGCCGGCGATTATACGCCCGCCTCAAGGCGGGTGCGGCTGCACATCTTCTTCCCCTCCGAGCCGCTGCGCGCCATGTTTGCAGAGCAGGCGCGGCAGGCGGGTTTCGCGCTTTCCGATACGCACTTCTATCCGGAGCAGGAGCGCGCCTACGGCATCGCCATTATCCGCATCTGCACGCTGTTAAAGCCCGATGTGGACGCGCTGACCTCAAGCGCGATCTACCTTGCGCAGAATTTTGACGGCACGCTGCTTTACTGGGATGCGCCGGTCGTACCCAAGCACAGTCCGCTACGATAAACGCTTCGCTTTCATGCAAGCTCGTTTGACCTTGCACGAGTTTCAAGCTGCAACTGTTTGTGCGCGCTGCGCCGATTGCGAATTGAGAATGCGCGCCCCGAACCCCAAAGAAACGATGAGGTTTCATATTTTTTCACATTTTCTCCTTAATTTTTTTGTCAGACATTGACAAGCAGCGTCAAAGCGGCTATAATGCGCCATAAGTGGCATGGATATGCTCTTTGCAAATTTCATACGGAGTCGATAGAGGCGCGGCGCGCAATAGTACCATGGCTGAGTCCGCAAGGGACGTTTAAGGCCGTGCGAAAGGGCAAGCCGCCGAAGCGAAAGCTTTCTTGCGGGCTTTTCGCTGGGCAAACGGAAAACATCCGTTTGACTGTCACAATGGCATCAGTACATTGTGGAGCGCTATTGTTCGCTATATATGCTATGCGTGTGTGGCCGGTGCAATCGCTCCGGCCACTTTTTTCGCGCGTACGGGCGCGCACATTATTTCTTTGGAGGTATCATTCTCATGACGCATCTTTCCACCCGGCGTAAGCTCCTGCTCGCCATCATGATCGTTCTCATGGTGTGCGTAAGCGCTGTCGCGCTCGCGGCAGACGGCGAGGAATACGCAAGCCCGCTGTACTCGACCTTCTGGTCTCTCGTCCCCCCCATCGTGGCGATCGCTTTGGCGCTCATCACGAAGGAGGTCTACTCCTCCCTGTTCTGCGGCATCCTCATGGGCGCGCTGCTCTACTCCGGCTTCAATCTGGAGCTGGCGCTGACCACGCTCGTGCAGGACGGCTTCATCTCGAACCTGTCGGACAGCTGGAACGTGGGCATTTTGATGTTCCTCGTCATCCTCGGCATTTTCGTGGTGCTGATGAACCGCGCGGGCGGCTCCGCCGCCTATGGCCGCTGGGCGCGCAAGAAGATCAAAACCAGAGAGCAGGCGACGCTTGCGACCTTCCTCTTGGGCGTGTTGATCTTTGTGGACGACTACTTCAACTGCCTCACCGTAGGCTCCGTCATGCGCCCCGTCACGGATGAGTACGGCGTATCCCGCGCCAAGCTCTCCTATATCATCGACGCGACGGCCGCGCCCATCTGCATGATCGCCCCCATCTCAAGCTGGGCGGCGGCGGTCACGGGCGTTGTGGAGGGCGTGGACGGTTTGACCCTGTTCATCAACGCGATCCCCTACAACTTCTATTCCATCCTCACCATCGTCATGATCATCACCATCACGCTGATGAAGTTCGACTACGGCCCCATGAAGTTGCATGAAGACAACGCCAAGAAGGGCGATCTGTTCACCACGGACGCGCGTCCCTACGGCGAAGCGGAAGATGAGGACTTCAACGAAAACGGCCGCGTATTCGATCTGCTCATCCCCATGATCGTGCTGATCGTATGCTGCGTCCTCGGCATGATCTACACCGGCGGCTTCTTCGCGGGTGAAACCTTCATCAATTCCTTTGCAAACTGCGACGCGGCCTTCGGCCTTGCCATCGGCTCCGCTGTGGCGCTGCTGTTCACCTGCGTCTACTTCGTTTGCCGCAGAGTTCTCACCTTCAAGCAGGTTGCTTCCTCCATCCCCGACGGGTTTAAGACCATGGTGCCCGCGATCCTCATCCTCGCCATGGCGTGGGGCATCAAGTCCATGACGGGGCTGTTGGGCGCGGATGTGTTCGTAGCCGGCATCGTGGAACGGAGCGCAAACGGTCTTGCGGCCTTCCTTCCCGCCATCATCTTCCTCGTGGCGCTCGGCCTTTCCTTCTCCACCGGCACGAGCTGGGGCACGTTTGGTATCCTTCTCCCCATCGTGACGGCCTGCATCCCCGCGGAGAGCACGCTGCTCATCATTGGCGTTTCGGCTTGCTTGGCGGGCGCTGTGTGCGGCGATCACTGCTCCCCCATCTCGGATACCACCATCATGGCCTCCACGGGCGGCCAGTGCGACCATGTGAACCACGTTTCTACCCAGCTTCCCTACGCGATGACCGTTGCGGGCGTTTCCTTCGTCTGCTACATCCTCGCGGGCGTGATGCAGAGCATCGTCGTGCTCCCCATCTCCATCGTGCTGATGATCGCAACGCTTGTTGTGATCAAGAAGCTCACTGCCAAGAAAGCCGCCTGACCCGGCCAGTGCCTTCTTGCGGAGCGAGAAACGATGAAAAAGCAACAACCGTGATTGACAAGTGCAGCCTCATATTTTATGATGGGGCTGCACGATTTTATTGAGGGCGTACGCCCTGTGAAAGGAGTTTTTATGCTTTCTTTTTTGATTTCCCTTGTCATCGGCGCCGTGATCGGCTGGCTTGCAAGCCTCATCATGAAAACGGACGGCGGGCTTCTGCGCAACATCATCGTGGGTATTGTCGGCAGCGCCTTGGGCAGCTGGCTTGCGGGGCTCGCGGGACTCAATCCCTCCGGCACGATCGCGTCGCTGCTCATCGACGTGGCGGGCGCTTGCCTGCTGATCTTCCTCGTGGGTCTTATTTTCGGCAAGAAGGGGAAGAAGCGCAAATAACGCAAATAGCGCAAAAAAGGGGCGCGCCATTTTCGACGGCGCGCCCTCACTATACCCTTTTCGCTTACTTTTTCTTCGCCAACGCCGCAAGTGCTGCAAAGCGCGCGTTGATCGCGTCGTAGTTCTCGCGCCTGTGCGGTAACAGGCAGGCGCTGCAATCCTTCACGCCCTTTTGCGTATAGGAAAAGTCGCCGCCGCAGTCCTCCCCCAGCGCGTAAAGCGGGCAGTAGCAGAACAAGCAGTTGAAGTCCGCCGCGTCCGCCGTTTTGTGGCAAGGGAAGTATTCGCAGGCCGTATGGCTGAAGAACTTGTAGTTACAGGTCATAATACGCTTTGTATTCAGCAGCCGTCGGCATAAGGTCGATCGCGGCCATCTCCGCGCGCTTGCGCGAAAGCCAAAGCTGCACGAGCGTTTCCGAGAACACGCCGCCCGTAAGCAGAAACTCGTGGTCGAGCTCCAGCGCGTCCAGCGCGCGGCGCAGCGACGTCGGCAAGCCTTGGAGCTGCTTTCTTTCCGCCTCGCCCAGCGCAAACAGGTTCATATCGTAAGGGCCCCAGCCGCGCTCCACCGGATCGATCCTGTTCTTTACGCCGTCCAGTCCCGCCATGAGGATCGCGGCGTATGCGTAGTACGGATTGCAGGTGCCGTCCGGACTTCTAAGCTCAAAGCGCTTGTGCATGGGGGATTTGGCGTACGCGGGCACACGGATGACGGCGCTGCGGTTGGCGGTGGCGAACCCGCGCGTCACGGGCGCTTCATAGCCGGGGATCAGGCGCTTATAGGAATTCGTGGAGGGATTGGTGATGGCGCAAAGCGCGTTGATATGCAAAAGCAAGCCGCCCATGAAATACATCGCAAATTTCGAGAGCTGCGCGTAGCCGTCCGCGTCGTAGAACAAGGGCTGTCCATCCTTAAAAAGATGTATGTGCACGTGCATGCCGTTGCCCGCCTCCTGATAGACAGGCTTGGGAAGGAAGGTGGCGGTCTTGCCGGCGCGCTTGGCCTCGTTTTTGACGACATACTTAACGATCATCGTGTCGTCCGCCATGTCGAGCACGTCGCCCAGCTCCGTTTCGATCTCCATCTGCCCGCAGCCGCCCACCTCGTGATGATGATACTTGATGGGCACGCCCAGCCTTTCGAGCGTCATGCACATCGTGCCGCGCAGATCGCTGTTGACGTCCTGCGGCAAACATATGTGATATCCGCCCTTATGCGGGGTTTTGTAGCCGTCGTTGGGAAAGGGCGCGCCGTCCGTCCACTCGGCCTGCCGCGTCGTCACCTCAAAACCGTTGGAGTGCGGCATGGTTTCATAGCGCACGTTATCGAATACATGGAACTCGAATTCCGGGCCTATGATCATCTGATCGGCAATGCCCGATTCCCGCATAAAATTCACCGCGCGCTTGAGCACGTTGCGCGGGTACTGGTCAAAGGGCGTGTTGTGCTTGGGCTCAAGCACCATCACGTCGCCGATCATGGAAAGGGTGCTGATCTGCGCGAAGGGCTCGACGCAGGCCGTACTGAGGTCGGGGATAAACGCCATGTCGCTTCTTTCCACCGGCGCGTAGCCGTAGTTGGAGCCGTCGAAGCCTATGCCGTAGGTCATGGTGTTTTCGTCCAGCCTGTGCGCGGGTATGGTGATATGCCGCCAGCGCCCGTTGATATCCACGACCTTAAAATCCACCATCTTCACATCGTTTTCGGCAATGAATGCCTGTGCTTCCGCCAAGTTGTTGAACATGCAGTTCTCCTTCGTAAAATGAATATGATTGCGCCCGGCTCGGGCGAAAACTATTCTTCCTCCGTAACGACGGGATGCACCTGCACGGCAAGCTTGGTCACGCGCATCTTGTGGCGCGCCTTGACGGTAACGGTGAGGTTGCGGTACGCGAAGCTCGCGCCCACCTTGGGGTAGCCCCCCATCATGGCGATCACCCAGCCGCCCAGCGTGGCGTTGTCATCGTCAAAGTCCTTGTCGTCAACCTCCAGCTCCTCAAAGAGCTCCTCTGTGCGCATGCTGCCCGACGCCTCGTACAGATCGCGCCCCACCTTTTTGAAGCGCTCCTCCACCTCGTCCGTCTCGTCCCAAATATCGCCCACGATCTCCTCTAAGAGATCCTCCATGGTTAAACACCCCATCGTACCGCCGTATTCGTCCGTCACGATCACCATATGGGATTTTTTGGCGCGCATCACGGCAAGCACATCGTTAAGCGGCATGGTTTTATGCACGAAGCAGGGCGGCAGCAGAAGCTCGCGCAGCAGCGAGTTATCCAGTATTTCTTCCTCTACAAGGCTTTTGTAAACCTGATTCATGTGCAGCACGCCGATGATGTTGTCCACCGTATCCTCATAGACCGGCACGCGGGAATAGTCCTCGGCGTTGAGCTTTTCCATGATCTCGTCAAAATCGTCGTCGATATCGACGGCAAACATGTCCACGCGCGGGGTGAGCACCTCATAGGCGAGCACGTCGTTAAAATCCAGCGCGTTCTGCAAAAGATCGACGCGCTCCTCCTCCATCACGCCCTCGTCCTCCGCCGTTTCCAGCAGCGTTTCCAGATCCTCCGTCGTCACGGCCTCGTCCGTCTTCTGCTCCTCCCAAAAACGGGACATGCGCAGCGTAAAGCTGCCCACCACGCGCAGAAGCGGCGTCAGCAGCCACATGAGCGCGCGAAGCGGAACGGACACAAGGCGCGCAAATTGATCCGGCTTGGCGCTTGCGATGATTTTCGGGATGATCTCGCCGAAGGTGATGATCACGATCGTCATGATGATCGTGGCGACCCACGCGTACCCCTCGCCCAAGAGCGTGATGGCGATCACCGTCGCCACGGAGGAAGACGCGATGTTTACAAGGTTGTTGCCTACGAGTATGGTCGTGAGCGCCTCGTCGAATTTATCGTAGATATAGAGCGCAAGCCGATCCTGAAGCCCCGCGTCGGGATCGTCCGCGCGCGCGCGCAGGCGCAGCCGGTTCGCGGACGCGTAGGCGATCTCCGCGCCCGAAAAATACGCCGAGCAGAGCATCAAAAGCACGATGCCGATATAGGGGTAAACGCTCATGACGCGACGCCCCCTTCCGTATCCTGCTCGTCGTAGATCTCGCCCACAAGCTCCTCGAGTATATCCTCCATGGTGATCACGCCAAGCGTTTCACCCTCGCTGTCAAGCACCGCGACCATATGCGTCTTGGATTGGTTCATGGCCGCCATCAGATCGTCTATCGGGGTCGTGTCGCTTACGAAGTAAGCGTCGGCCATGACCTCGGAAAGCGTGATATCCTTATCCTGCAAATATGCCTTGAGGTAGCTGCGAATGGGTAGTATGCCCAGCACCGCGCCTTCCTTGCCCGTCACGGGCAGGCGCGAAAAGCCGCAGGTTTTGATGATGTCAAGGATGGTTTTGCTGTCCATGGAGATGTTGACGCGCACGACCTTCCGAAGCGGCGTATAGATGCTCCCCGCCGTGGTGCCGGCAAACTCCAGCGCGTTTTGAACAAGCTCGCCCTCGTCCTGATCGAGCTCGCCCTCCTCCACGATGGTTTCGATGATGTCGTGCAGCTCGTCCTCCGTCACGGTAGGCTCCTCGCCCGCCTTACCCTTCAAAAGCGCCGTGAGCATATCGCCAAGCTTGGTAAAAAAGAAGGTGAAGGGCCGCATGACCTTCATAAAAAAGATCATGCTGGCGCTTACCTGCAAGCTCCACTGCTCGTTGCAGGCCTTAGCAAAGCTTTTGGGCAGCATTTCCGCAAGCAGAAACACCACCACCGTCGTTATGATGGTGCTTGCGGTGACGGCGCCCGTTCCCCAAAGCCTTGTTGCAAGGACGGTAGCGAGCGTGGCGCAGCCTATGTGCATGACGTTGTTGCAGATGAGCAGCGTTGTAAGCGCGGAATCGAAATGATCGAGTATGTATAGCACCTTGACCGCTTTTTTGTTGCCGTCGTCCGCGTAGTTCATCATGCGGATGCGGTTGGTGCTGGAAAGCGCCATCTCCGCGGATGCGAAGTAGGCGGCTCCGATAAGCAGCAATACGATGTATCCCAACAATCGTATAGGACTCCCGTCGTCCATAAAGGAAAGATCACCTCACATATTAGCGTTTCGAAAGCGCGGCTGCGCCGCTCTTTCGAGGTTTCAAATTGCACCTGTTCGCATGCGCCTTGCGCATGCTCTCGGTCGTTGCAAATTGCAGAGCTGCTCTTGCAAGCAAGAGCTTCCGTTCGCGGCGTACACGCCGCCGCTCACGAACTTAACCTCCGGGGCGCTGCGACGCCCCGAACCCCTAGGTTTTCACACCAAGCGGCTATACATTGTTATTATACAGGAATTTTACCGTCCCGGCAACCGTTAGAAGAATATGTGCGTTACATACTGGTCGATTAGCACCAGCACGCCCAGTATCCCCACATAGACGGCGAAGCCGGTAAGGCTTTTTTCCTTGATGAGCTTAAGCATCCAGCGGATGGCGAAATAGCCGGATACCGCCGCGACCGCCATGCCCACCAAGACGGGCGCTATGCCGATGCCGCCCGAACCCTTCTCGAGCAGATCCTTGGCTTGCAGCACGCAGGAGCCGAGGATGGCCGGAATGGAGAGCAAGAAAGAATACTCCGCCGCCGCGCTCTTCTCCAAACCGAAGAAGCGGCTGCCCGCGATGGTGCTGCCGCTGCGGCTTACGCCGGGCAGGATCGCCACGGCCTGCACAAAGCCCACGCCCGCGGCGTGCAGATAGTTCATATCCTCGATCTTCTTTTTCCCGTTCGCCATTTTTTCGGACAGCAGCAGGATTAGCGCCGTGAGCAAAAACCCCACGCCCAGCAGCGCGCCGCCAAAGAGCGCTTCGATCTGCTCTTCAAATAAAAGCGCCAGCACGGTGGTGACCACGGTGGAAAGCAGCAGCAGATAGACCTTCTTTTGCAGGGGCTTTTTGAGCATAGCCCAAATTTCCTTATAAAATACGGCGCATACGGCGACAAGCGTTCCTACATGCAGGAGCGTATCAAAAAGCAGCACGTCCCCCTCCACGCCAAATACGGTTTGCAAAAGCACCAAATGTCCCGAGCTCGACACGGGCAAAAACTCGCACAATCCCTGTACCAGACCCAGTATTGCCGCGATCCATATAGGCATAAGTCTCCTCCGTTCGCGGCGTTTTCCTTCGGTATTCCGCGTCCCGCGCGGTTGTGCTTACGCCGCTATTCCTGTATAATAGTATAAGGATCGCCGTTTTGCAATGCAGGCGCGCAGAAACTTCACATTCCGCCAATTGACTTTTTATTTTCGCATGGTATACTTTCGAGCATGCGCCTTGCTAGCGGGCGCGGCGGAAAGGAGGTAAGTACAATGACTTTACCGCTTATCAAAGACCCGATCGACTGGAAAAAGGATTCCGTCACTCTGTTGATCATCGCCGTGGTATGTTTTATTCAGGCGGCGGCCATCAACGGCTTTTATGTGCCGCATATGGTGCTTTCCGGCGGCTATACGGGCGTTGCGATGCTTTTTAACTACCTTTTCGGCCTCCCTACATGGGTGCTGATCCTCGTTTTGAACATCCCCACCGTTTTGATCGGCCTTAAGTTCCTGCGCCCGAAAACGGTGCTCTTTTCCACGTTTGCGCCGCTCATCTTCTCCGTTTGCTTCGCGCTTACGGAGGGGCTTGACTTCGGCGTAAAGAACGCCCTTCTATCCGTCGCCGCGGGCTCCTGCATACTGGGCGCCGCCGCGGTGTTCGTCATCAACCGCGACG
>JAQVRG010000036.1 GCA_028701165.1 Eubacteriales bacterium
GACTCCCGCGAAAATCGCCGCTCCACATCCTGTGCGCAGCGCCGCTTTCCATCAACGTTCTGCTCCTTTTGACCAATTACTGGACGCACGCCGTGTTTATCGTCACACCGGATAATTATTACTTGCGTGCCGATCTGCTCTGGATCAGCGTCACCGTTTCCTTCCTGTATCCGGCCGCCGCGACCGCGCTCGCCTTGGCCGCTGCGCGCAAGGCTGAAAGCAGCGCAAAAAAGCGGGACTGCTATGTGCTTGCAAGCTTTCTCATTCCGCCCGTGATCGCCGCGATACTGCAATTGATTTTCTATGGCACCTTCCTGTTTTTGATCGGCTTCGCCATTTCCCTGCTCATCGTGTTCACCAACCTGCAAAACGAACGCATCACCGTCGATTTTCTCACGCGCGTTAACAACCGCGCGAGCTTTATCGACTATTTTGACCGCAAGGTCCGAAGCGTAAAGGCGGGATGCAGCCTGTACCTGTTCATGATCGACGTCGATTTCTTCAAGCGCATCAACGATACCTACGGCCACATCGCGGGGGATCAGGTGCTGATCGCGGTGGCGGAACACCTAAAGCGCGTCTGCTCGGATCAAAAGTGTATCCTCGCACGCTTGGGCGGGGACGAATTTGGTATTCTCCTTGAATGTAAGAGCATGCAGGAGGCGGGCGCGTTCGCCGAAAGGATCCGGGCCTCCTTAGACGATTTCAACAGCGACAGCAATCTAGCCGACCCCGTGACGCTGAGCGTGGGTTACGCAACGTGCGAAGCCGGCATGTGCTCCTTTGATAAGCTCGTTTCCTTGGCGGATGGCATGATGTACCGCGAAAAAGCCAAGCGCCATATGGTGGAAACGCAATCCAAGCGCGCGCGAAATTCGGCGGAGGCGCAGACGGACTTCAGCGAAGCTCGTTGATCGCGTCGAGTATCTCCGTCGCCTTGCCGCCTATGGACGCCGCCTTTTCGCTCCAATACGGCTCCGCGATCTCCTTAAAGGCGGGGCGATCCTCAAACTCCGTCACCATGGTGCCTTCCGCTTGAAATTTTGCATAGTAGTCGTCCTCGGACGCCTGCACACGCTGGTTGAAGCCGTCGTCCAGCTCGTCCCAAGCGTCGAGCATCAGCGTGCGCGCGGCTTCGGGAAGTCCGTCCCAAAAGGCTTCGTTTGCCGAAAGCGTGCCCAACGCGTACATGTGGCGCGTTTTGCAGATGTTTCCCGTGATCGTGTGATACCCGCCCTCGTAAAGCGCCTGCGCGGGGCATTCGCACGCTTCCACAACGCCCTGCTGGATCGCCTTGTACATATCGCTCATCGCCATGGGCGTAGGCGACATGCCAAGCAGCGTAAAGGTATCGATATAGACCTGACTTTCCGGCGAACGTATGATAAGGTCCTTCATATCCGCAAGCGTCCTAAGCGGGCGAACGGACGCGATCACGCGTGCGCCGCTGTACACCCACCGCAAAATATAGGTGTTGTTCTTCTCGCTCATCGCTTCGGCGATGAGCGCGCCCGGCTTACCGTAAATACATCTGCCAAGATGATCGTACCCGTCGCAGATGAGCGGCGCGTAGAGCATGGACACCTCGGGACACCACGGCTCATAGAGCGACGGCTCGCCGCTCGACATATCGACAGCCCCCAGATCGACCTGCTCGATGATCTCCACAAATGTACCGAGCTGACCCGCCGGGTAATAATCGAAGGTGATCCTGCCGCCGGAGCGTTCCGTTACCGCCGCCATCCAGTCCTCGATAATATAGTTCATCAGCTCGCCCTCCGGAATGGCATGGGCGTATTTGATCTTGATCGGCTCCATGGAGGCGAAGGGGTCCGCATCAACGGGCCGCGCCGCCGCGCAGGCGCTCGTTAGAACGGCCAGCAGCGCGATACATAGGATCAGGGATACGGTCTTTTTCATGTTCTCTCCTTTTCATTCCTCTGCGGTGTACAGGGTCGCGGCGGATCGCACGTATCTTAGCACAGGTACCGCTTTAGGGCTTCATACAAACTTTCGGGCATAACGGGTTTGGACAGATGCTCGTTCATGCCCGCCTCGTGTGCCTTCCCGACGTCCTCGGAAAACGCGTCAGCCGTCATGGCAATGATCGGGATGGTTTTTGCCTGCGGGTGCGCGCTGGCGCGTATCGTCTTCGCCGCCTGGTATCCGTCCATCACGGGCATCTGTACATCCATCAGGATCGCGTCGAAGCGTCCCGGCTCGGAAGCGATGAAGGCTTCACAGCCGATCTGTCCGTCCGCGGCCGTTTCCACTTCCACACCCACCTTGTCCAGCAAAAGCTTTGCGATCTCGGTGTTCATGAGGTTGTCCTCCACCAGCAGCACGCGTTTGCCGTCCAGCGCGTAGCTTTTTTTAACCTCCGGAACGACGCGCACCTGATCGGTAACGATGCTCTCCAGCGCGTTGTAGAGCGCGGACGGAAATACGGGCTTGCCCAGCACAAGCTCGGCGCCCGCCGCCGCGCATTGGTGGTTTGCGTCGGCAAGGTCGTAGGCGAGTATCATGATGTGCGGCGCTTTATCTGAAAACGCGCCGCGAATTTTCTTTGCGGCATCCAGCGCGTTAAGATCCTCCAGCTTCCAATCCAATATGCACAGGTCAAAGGGTTCTCCCGCATCGCATGCCTCCCGCAGCAGACGCAGCGCCGCGTCCGCGCTGTCCGCGAGACTTCGCTTCACGCCAAAGCCCGTGAGTATCTGCCCTATGTATTCGCGTTCGTCGGCGTTGCGCACGACGGCGAGCACGCGCATATCCTCGATGGGACTGAAGCCGCGGCGCGTCGTTTTTTCCGGAATGCCGAAGGGAAGCTCCGTCCAAAAGCTGGAGCCCTCGCCCTCGCGGCTCTCCACGCCGACGCTGCCGCCCATCAGCTCGCTGAGGTTTTTGGTGATGGAAAGGCCAAGACCCGTACCGCTGTATTGATGCGCCGCCTCGCCGGTCGCCCGTTCAAAGGGCTGAAAGAGGCGCGTGCGCAGCTCGTCGCTTATGCCGCAGCCGGTGTCGCTGACGGTAAAGCGTATCACAACGACGCCCGCCTCACGCTTGACCTGCTCAACTCTCAGCGTCACGTTTCCGCCGCTCGGCGTAAACTTGACCGCGTTAGAGAGAAA
Organism: Eubacteriales bacterium; assembly: GCA_028701165.1. Classification (GTDB taxonomy): domain Bacteria; phylum Bacillota; class Clostridia; order Christensenellales; family CAG-138; genus JAQVRG01. The sequence goes on from JAQVRG010000036.1 coordinate 3,132, forward strand.
GTTCAAAAGCACCTGATTGACCCGCACATCGTCGCCGATCAGCGTTTCAGCGTGCATATTTTTGAGCACGACGTTAAAATCGATCCCCTTTGCGGCACACTGGCCATAATAGATGGCGGAGAGCGAGGTTAAAAGCTTCGTCATATCAAACTCGCTTATGTTGAGCTTCATCTTATTGCTCTCGATCGCCGAAACGTCCAAGATATCGCTGATGAGCTGCAAAAGGAGCTTGGAGGAAACATCGATTTTCTTCAGGAAATCACGCAGTATGGTCGGGTTGCCTATGCTGTCCCGCGAAAGCGTGACAAAGCCGATGATGGCGTTGAGCGGCGTGCGCAGCTCGTGACTCATCGTCGAAAGGAAGCGGCTTTTTGCGAGGTTCGCTTCGTTCGCCTCCCGCGTCGCCTGCTCCGCGATCGAGACGTTATAGCTCATCGCCTTGCCGCCAAAATAGATCGCAACCCCGTCCATAAGGAATAAAAACAGGAACAGCAGCAGTATGATCAAAGAATAATTGACAGTGTTATCGACAGAATTGAAATCGGCAAGCGGCACACAGGTGATGCTGTACCAGCCGTTTTCCATCGCCGCCACGGAGAAAACACAGTCCGCGCCCCTGTGATTTTTATAGAATAGGTTGATCGGCGCGCCGTCCGCCGTCGTTTCGAGTATCTCCCGCCGCAGCGTATCTCTCCAGTCCAGCGTAAGGCCGTTGTAGTTGACAATATAATCGTAGAAATTGACGTTCCTGTAATCGCTGTTTTTGATGATGTAGTCGCCGTCGGCGTTGACCAGCACCGTCGATTGCCCGTCATATTTCTTCTGCACGTTGTAGGCGTTAAGCGCCTTTTGGGAATTGACCGCCAGCAGCACCGTATAGAGCGACCTGCGCCCCGCCGCGTCCGTAAGCACCGTATGCCTGTACACAGCGAAGCATTTGAGCTTGGTATCGGGATCGGTAAATTCCGCGGCGAAGCATACGCCGTTGGAATTTTCGTCATGTACGTCGGTAAAGGATTGAAAGATATCGTAATAACCGCTGCCGTACCGGATATCGCGCACGCGCGTTACAAGGCCGCCGTCCGCGTTTTTGACCTTTCGGATCGAAACGCCGGTGTAATCGCCAAAGCTGAGATTGCCCGCTTCGCCGTAGCTGCCGCTTTTTACAAGTTGAAACTGCCTGTCCGGATTGGTGTTGGATTCGCCGAGATATTTGACGGTCTCCCCATAGGTCAGGCTTCGCGCTTCGATATAGTTCACCGCGTCGTCGATCTTGATGCCCATGCTGCCGGTATAGGTATAGGCGGCGTTCGCGGACGCGGCGTTCAGATTCTCCACATTGCGTATGTTTTCGTCGAGAAGCTTTTGGCTGTAGGAGCGGCCGGAAGCGCTGTAAACCTCGCCGATACAAATAAAGACCAGCACGTTGACGAGCAAAACGGCCGCGTACATCCATGGTTTCACACGCCTGCTCTCACCAAGTTGATCCTTCCCGCTTCTCATAAAATACCCGCCTCAGCTAACATTGTGATAAGGTCATACGCATCGTATTGCCGTCATATTGTCCCAATTTGATATTTTATAATATTATATTGTAATCATAAGGGGAATGATGGATTATTTCAAGTATTTCAAGGGAATTTACGCGGCGCGCCCGCACAAAAGCGCTTCCGCCGCGCGATAGGCGCGTATTTTTGCGCAATATCGCTAAATCTTTTTGTATATGGCGCACAAATTTTCTTGATTTGTTGACAACAGCCCTTTTTGCATGTACACTTTGGGTAGCGTTCTTGGGTGCCCGCGCGGCGCTGCGGAGCGCGCATATCTTTTCATAGAGAGGAAAGAACAATGAAAAAACTGATTGCGATTCTCTTAACCGTCGTGATGGCGGTCGCTTTGTGCACCGCTTGCGCAAAGCCCGCCGGCGAAGCCGCCGCGCCCGCTGCCGCCGACAAGAAGGTTTACAACGTGGTAAGCCTCGTCAACGGCAACCTTGGCGACAAGTCCTTCTTCGACTCCGCCGAAGCCGGCCTCAAGCAGCTTCAGGACGCGGGCCGCATCACCTACAAGACCATCGAGATGGGCGGCACGGACGAAGACCAGCCTAAATGGCTGGAAACCCTCTACGAGGTTGCGGAATCCGGCGAATACGATCTGATCGTGTGCGGCACCTATCAGATGCCCGACTACCTCAAGGAAGTCGCCACCGCGCATCCCGATCAGAAGTTCCTGATCTATGACGACACCACCTATGTGGGCGAGAACGCCAACGTCGTCAACTTCTCCTACAAGCAGAACGACATGGGTTACCTAATCGGCGTGTTCGCGGCCTCCCTGACCGGCGACACGAGCGTTGCCAACATCAACGCGGACAAGGTCGTCGGCTTCATCGGCGGCGTGGACAGCCCCGTTATCAACGACTTTTTGATCGGCTTCCTCCAGGGTGCGAAGGACACGGACGCGGCCGTCAAGGTCGACACCCGTTACGTCAACAGCTATGTGGATACCGCCACCGCCAAGGAAATGGGCCTTTCCATGATCAACGACAACAAGGCTGACATCATTTGGGGCGTTGCGGGTCTTTCCGGCAACGGCGGCGCGGAAGCCGCGCTGGAAACCGGCAAAGCTTGGTTCATCGGCGTTGACTCCGACCAGGAGCTGACCCTTCCCGCCGAGCAGGCAGCCATCACGCTGACCTCCGGATTAAAGAACATCGGCCAGTCCCTCATCTGGTTCTTTGACGAGTGGGACGCCGGCCGCACCTACTGGGGACAGCAGGTTAACCTCGGCCTCAACGAGGGCGGCGTCGGCATCGTGACCGACAAGAACTTCGCCAAGCTCGCCCCCAAGGCCGTGCAGGACGCGGTGCTTGCGGCACAGGAAAAGGTCGCCAAGGGCGAGATCACCGTTCCCACCGCCATCGGCGACACCACGGGCGCTGCGGAGGCTCTGCGCGATTCCATGCAGCCGTAACCCCGCGCTAAGCGAAGGCTTACGCTCATTCAACACAGTGCATAAGGGGGAGCAAACCGCTCCCCCGCTTTTGAAATTCATACTTCTTACTTATCATATTTGGTACATGGGGGAATCCTCTATATGGAGCAGAATGAAAACGTAGTGGAAATGCGCGGGATCACCAAGGTGTACCCCAACGGCATTGCCGCCAATCAAAGCGTGGATTTTTTCGTTCGCAAGGGCGAAATACACGCGCTGATGGGCGAAAACGGCGCGGGAAAATCCACGCTGATGAAGATGCTCTTCGGCTTAGAGCAGCCCACATCGGGCGCGATCACCGTAAACGGGGAAAAGGTTTCGCTCACCTCTCCGACGGTAGCGATCTCCAAGGGCATCGGCATGGTGCACCAGCACTTTATGCTCGTGCCCAGCCTTACGGTAGCCGAAAACATCGTGCTGGGCATGCCCCCCAAGAAGGGGCTGTTTATCGACTATAAAAAGGCGGTCGAGATCACGGAGGAATACGCCCAAAGGTATAACCTCCATGTGGAACCCGACGCCAAGGTGATGGACATACCCGTCGGCATGAAGCAGAAGGTCGAGATACTCAAAGCCTTGGTGCGCGGCGCTAAGATACTCATACTCGACGAGCCGACGGCGGTTTTGACCACGCAGGAGACGGGCGAGCTTTTTAAGGAGTTGATCCATCTCAAGGAGCAGGGCTACACCATCATCTTCATTTCACATAAGCTCAAGGAGATCAAGGAGATCACCGACCGGCTCACCATCATGCGCGCCGGCAAATCCATGGGCGTATACAACACGGCGGATATCAGCGAGCAGGAGATCTCCCGCTTGATGGTCGGCCGCGACGTGGTGCTGTCCGTCGAGAAGGACAAGGCGGTACCCACAGACGTCGTGCTCAAGGTAAACGATATCGAATACACCAACGAATGGAACAAGAAGATGCTCGATAAAATCTCCTTTTCCGTGCGGCGCGGCGAGATCCTCGGCATCGCGGGCGTGGAGGGGAACGGGCAGCGCGAGCTTGTGGATATCCTCTTTAGCTTGGACGCGCCCGACGCGGGAAGCGCCACGGTACTGGGGCAAAACATCCTCAACACCCCGCAGGAGAAGATACGCCAAATGGGCGTGTCGCTCGTGCCGGAGGACAGGATGACGTTTGGCATCGCGGGGGACGGCACCATCGAGGAGAACGTCATTTCCGACCGGTTCGCCAAGAAGGAATTCAACAAAGGGCCGCTGTTTGACATGCAGGCTATCCACGCCGAGAGCGACAGGCTGATCGACGAATACACGGTGCTTTGCAAATCCTCCAAGCAGCAGGTCAAGATGCTCTCGGGCGGCAACATCCAAAAGGTCGTGGTCGCGCGCGAGTTTTCCAGCGATCCCACGCTCATCATCGCCGATCAGCCCACGCGCGGCATCGACGTGGGCGCAACCGAGTTCATCCGCAAAAAGCTCGTTGAGCTTTCGAGAAACGGCGCGGCCGTGCTGCTGGTCTCCGCCGACCTCAACGAGGTCATGGAGCTTTCCGACAGTCTGATCGTGCTTTACGGCGGCAAGATCGCCGCTTACTTTGACGATACTTCCGCGCTGGACGACGAGGTCATGGGCGAATATATGCTGGGACTTAAGCGCCAGAGCACAGAGGAGATCGGGAGGGTCTGTCATGAAGGATAAACGCTTATTCGCATTCGAGCTCGTGCGCGGCGCGGCAGCCATTCTATTGGCGCTGGGCGTGGCGACGGTCTTTATATTCCTGTGTTCGGACGAGCCGCTGACCGCGCTTCGCTATCTGTTGATAGGGCCGCTTGTCAGCGCGCGCGGCGGGTTCAACACCTCGGGCTTCTATACGATCCTTGCCGCGATGATCCCCACGGTATTCACCGGCCTTGCCACCTGCGTCATGTTCTCCGCCAACCAGTTCAACCTTGGCGGCGAGGGCTGCGTAATGCTTGGCGGCTTCGTGGGCGCGCTGTGCGGCATCTATATCCAGATGAACACCGGCCTTCACGCCGTGGTGTGCGTCGTGATCGCGGCCGCCATCTGCGGTGCCGTAATGCTCATACCCGCAGTTTTGAAGGTAAAACTAGGCGCGAGCGAAATGGTCACGTCCCTGATGCTCAACTACATCGTGATGTATGTGGTTCTGCACTTTTTGAACTACACGTTTGCCGACCGCAGCAAGGGCTCCACGCAGACCTTCCCCTTTGCGGAAACGGCCAAGATACCGGCGCTGGTGCCGGGTGGCTCCAAGCTTACATGGGGCTTTGTCGTAGCGCTCGTGTTCGTGGTGCTCGTAGCGCTGTTTATGTACCGCACGCGCTGGGGCTACACCATCCGCATGATCGGCGTCAACCAGTCCTTTGCCAAGTATTCGGGCATGCAGGTGGGCAAAACCATCGTATTGTCGCAGGTGATCGGCGGCGTGCTCTCGGGTCTCGGCGGCAGCATCGAGGTGCTCGGAAGATTCAACACCTTCCTTTGGAAGGAGCTTCCCGGCTATGGCTGGTCGGGCATCACGATTGCGATACTCGCCAAGAACAACCCGGCGTTTGTGCCGCTTGCGGCGTTCTTTATCGCGTATCTTAACAAGGGCTGTCAGCTCATGGCGACCTATTGCGACGTGCCCAGCGAGATGATCGACATCATACAAGCCGCGATCTTCCTGTTCTTCGCGGCGGAGCAGTTCCTCTCGGGCTACAGGCAGAAGATCGTGGTGCGAAACGCGCAGGCGGATCTGAAAAAGCTCGGCGACACGGTCGCCGCGGAAGGGGGGCAGGCGTAATGTTTGAACAGCTTCTTTCCATGGTCTTTAGCGCCGACTTCCTCGCGTCTGTCGTGCGCATCACAGCGCCCATCCTATTCGCGGCCCTCGGTGCTGTCATCGCCGAAAAGGCGGGCGTCACCAACATCGGTCTTGAGGGCACGATGATGATCACCGCGCTTTTTGGAACGCTCACAAGCTACTGGACGCAAAGCTGGGTGATCGGCGTCATTTGCGCGATGCTCGTAGGCATGCTCTTGGGGCTGATGATGGGCTTTTTCGCGCTCAAGCTTAAAACGGACATCATACTTGCCGGTATCGCCGTCAATATGCTTGGCGGCGGCGGCACCATCTTCCTTCTTTATATGTTCACCGGCATGCGCGGCAACACCGGCGCGCTGGTAAGCCCGAACATCCTCATTCCCACCATCAACATCCCCGTGATCGAAAGCATACCGATACTCGGCGACATCCTTTCCGGGCATTCGGTGCTGACCTATGTCGCCTTCCTTCTCGTGTGGGCGATCTGGGTGCTGCTTTATAAAACCTCGCTGGGACTCAACATCCGCGCGGTGGGCGAAAATTCCAACGCCGCGTCCAGCGTGGGCGTGTCGGTGTTGAAGATCAAGTATATCGCCATCGCGCTTTCGGGGGTCTTGGCAGGCCTTGGCGGCGCGTTCATGTCCATGTACTATTCGCAGGGCTGGAACTCCGGCATGGTGGCGGGGCGCGGCTTTATCGCGCTTGCGGCCCAAGCCATGGGACGCGGCGAACCCGTGGGCGCGATGCTCTCGTCGCTGCTGTTCGGCCTTGCGCAGGCGCTTCGCACCAAGGTATCCGGCTTGCAGGGCGTATCGAGCTATCTTGTGTCGCTCATCCCGTATGTGGTCACGGTCGTCGGCCTTGTGCTCTACGCGATCTCCACCATGCGCAAGC
>JAQVRG010000037.1:0-8485 GCA_028701165.1 Eubacteriales bacterium
TTGCGCGTCTTTGATGTTGTTCTCGAACCGCCGGATATCCGAAAGGCGCGTGCGCGCCGTAAGGGAATCGAGCACCCCCACCGGATCGTCCGAAAGGCGCACGATCTTGCGAGTGGTGGAAAGCTGCTGGGTAAACTTATCCATCTTCTGGAGGTTATTCTGCATATTCCTCTGGAAGGCGTCCGTCATCATATTATTCGTAATACGCATAAGCTTCCTCCTTATCTGCCGACCGTGCCCATCTTATTGATAAGCGTATCCAGTTCGTCGTCGATAGCGGTAAGGATACGGGCCGCCGCATTGTATGCGTGGGTATAGCGCACCATATCCGTCATTTCATCGTCGAGCGACACGCCGGAAACGGACTGCCGCTGCTGCTCCACCGCGGCTTGCCGGCTCGCCTGCGCCGCGTTCATGTTGATAAAATGCTTCTCCGTCGTGCCGACGCTGGTCACAAGCGTCGTAAGGCCGCTGGAGAAGTTGTTGGGCAGACCCAGCTCGTCCTTGCGGTTGAAAAGGTCGATGATCTCGTTGACCTTGCTGTTGTTGCCCATGAGCTGGTTGACGTCGTCGTACTTTTCGTCCGGGGACAGCACCTTCTCGCTGGACCCAGCGATAAAGTGTGTGGAGTTGAGCACCGCCGCCGAGAGGGAGAAGTTGCGCGCGTTGACCTCCGAATAGTCCGCGTAGTTGCCCGCGTTAAAGAAATCCAAGCCCTGTACGGATTCAAAATACCATGTGCCGTCCTTGGCCTGCTGCGCCTGAATGCCGCGTTCCATGATGAACTGGCCGTTCTCGTTGACGTTGGGCGTACCGTCCTCGTTCATGCGGTGATACATCACCTCTTCGCCGCCGGCGAGGTTTTGGCTAAGCGTAAAGGGCAGCGTATAGCCCGTTTCGTGGATGGCGTTGACCTCGCGCGCGATCTTGCGCGCCAGCTCGTTAAGCTGTTCCACCACATACGGTATACCCGCCGTATCCTCGTCTGTGCCGTCACGCAGGTCGAAATATGCTTGCAGCTCTCCGCCCTCGGGCTTGATCTGATCCTTAAGCACAACGCTGGGCTTGCCGAACGCGTCCGCCCAAGTCACGGTATACTGCTTGCCGATCACAGGCTCGTTGGAGAGGACATCCAGCACATTATCCGTTCCCATGGGGTTTACGACGATCTTATTGCTCTCGGCGCCGCTTACAAGCTCGCGTCCGCCGATCGTCACGACCATCTGTCCCTTGATATCCTCGTAGTAATCGATGCCGATGTAGCCGCTTAGCTCATCCAGCGCGTTGTTGCGCTTGTCGCGCAGGTCGTTTGCCTGTGAGCCCGTCATCTCATAGCCGAAAATCTGCTCGTTGAGCTCGGCGATGTAGGATGCGGTATCGTTGATCTGATCCACGATGGTCGAAATGTTGGTGTTGATATTGCTATGCTGCTCGGCAAGCTTGCCGTACACAGAGTTGAAGGATTCCGTCAGCTGTATGCCCGCTTCCACCAAGGTGGTGCGGATGTCCTTGGAGGAGACATTCTTGGATACATTGTTGAGCGCAATGCCAAAATCCTCCAGCGCGTTATAGATGCTCGCCGAGGAATCCGAATCCTCCAGCACGGAATTGAATATCTGCTCTACGGAATAGAACTGCGTTTCGCAGGTATCCCAATAGGTTGTTTGCGCATTTTCCTCACGGTAGGTTTTATCCAAAAACAGATCGCGTATCTGACCCACCTTCAGCGCTTCGGAGCCTTGGCCGGTGGTATATTTGCTGTCGATCGCAAATTGCGTGACGGACTTGGCGACAACCTTAGCCGCCGTGTCCAGCCGCTGCCGCGTATAGCCTTGCGTATCCACGTTAGAGACGTTATGGCCGGTGATATTCAGTTCGCTCTGGGCGGTATATAAGCCGGATCGCGCTACCTCCAGCCCGTAAAATGTTGATCGCATGGCCGCTCCTTCCCGTGGTCGTATGGTTTGTTCGTCAGATCTCGCTGTCCAAAAACCGGGCGGCGCTTAGGGTATTGGGCTCCAGCTCCGCGCCGTTCATGTTGTAGTAGGTTCCCGGGCCGTTGCCCGTATCTCTTGCCGCGTCCATCACAAACGCCGCAAGACGAAGCTTAATTTCAAGCAGACGCGCGTTGGTTTCGTTCTGCCGCCGCAGAAGCTGTAAGCAATCCAGCAGCTGTTCCGCCGCGCGGGTGAGCTGTATGGCAAGCTCGCCCTGACATTGGCTCGCCATGAAGGATACCGTAACGTTTTCCGGCTGCATGCCCCACATCAGAGCCAACTGGTTCACCACGCCCATGCGCTCGTTCTCAAGCTTGAAGGCCTGATCGGAGGCTTCCTCCTCCCGTTTCGTCACATCGCCCAAGGCTTTAAGGTCGTCTCGCGTCAAGGCGTCGGTTTTTTCCCGCGCCAAAGAAAGCAATTGCGTATAGACTTTTCCCAGCTCCAATAGCTGCGCGAGCACCTTCTCCATCATAGGCGTTTACAGACCCAGTATCTTGGCGCTGACGTCCTCGGCGCTTACGTTGTATGTGCCCGCCTGCATGCGCGCCGCGATGTCGCTTACGCGCGCTTGGTACGCGCTGTCCGCCGGCGCGTCCTTGTGCGCCGCAGCCATGGCGTCGGAATAGATCTTGGCAAAGCCGGATATCTCTACCTTATCCGTGCCCATGCTCACGGGCTTCTGCGCTTGCGTGCGCTGCGTGCGAGTGGTTTGGTACTGCCCCACGACCGAGTATACTTCGTTGATCTTCACTTGCGATTCCCCCTTCTCCGCGCGGCATTCCTGCCTGCGGATCGTCGTTATTTCTATATTTTCACAGGCCTGCGCCCGCGTTATTCCTTTCTTTCCTCGATGGTGTGCATGCGCGGCCCGGTATAACCGGCGCGTATGGCCTCCTGCGCCCCGCGCACCTTCATGCCAAGCTTCGCCGCGCATTCGTCGCAAAACCTTCCCGAGGTGATCGCTCTGCCGCACTGATCGCAGCGGAGCAGCCCGCTCGCGTTTTTCATGGTAAGGCGCGCGTCGCGCAGAAAGCTCATGATCATCCATTCGGGCGTTTCCGTAGCCTCCGCGACCTCCTCCACCGACTGGTCGGGATTATCGTAAAGATAATCGCGCACGACCTTGTATCGGTAATCCATCTCCTTAACGCAAGCCGGACAGAAGGGTGTGCCGATGCTGTCAAAAAGCGTGCCGCATGTCTTGCATTTTTTTAACGCCATTCCCGTTGCTCCTTTCAAATCCGCTCATGCGCGGGCTTAACCGCGGATAATGTTTGCCTGATGATCCATTTCATCCGCCGTGGTAAGCGCGCTCGAAACCAGCGAAAACACCCTTTGGGTGCGGATCAGCCGCGTCATCTCCTGCGCCATATCCACGTTGGAGCCTTCCTGATAGCCCTGCACGACATGCGTATCCGCGTCGTCCTGCGCGGCGCCCGAATTGTCCGTCGGACGGAACTTATTGGCGCCCACCGCCTCAAGCCCCTTGCGGTTCATGAATTTCTTAATGTCCAACTGCCCCACCTGCGTAAAGGTTTGGGTGGGCGGCGTAACGGTATTGTCCGTTTTGACCACGAATACCCTGCCGTCGGCCGCGGTTTGAATGTCGCTGATGTTCGCGCCCTGCACGTTGATCCGTTGGTTGTTCTTGCCCATGACGTAGGAACCGTCGGAGGTCACAAGGTAGGTCGCGTTACCCTCCGTAGATAAGGCGAAGCTGCCGTCGCGGGTGTAGCTTAGCTCGCCGTCGCTGTCCTGCACGGTGAAAAAGCCGTCGCCTTGCAGCAGAAAATCCAGCCCATAGCCCGTGGAGATCGGCGTGCCCGCCGCAAAGCTGCGCGTGGTTGCGCCCAAGGATGCGCCTACGCCGCGGTTCAAATTATCGTCCGCCTGCGGCTGTACGGGACGCTGCAGCTCTTGAAACATGAGGGTCTTAAAATCAGCGCGCGCACCCTTGAAGCCCGTGGTGCCTACGTTCGCCAAATAATTGGCGATGGTATCCAGCCGCTGTTGCAGCGTGTTCAGCCCGCTTCGCGCCGTGTATCTCGATTGAATCATACGCTCTTATCCTCTCCGCGCTAGAAGCGCGCGATATCGTTGACCGCGGCGTCCAGCGTCTGGTCGATCATGCCCGCTACCCGCTGGCTCGTTTCGTACGCGCGGCTTGCGATGATCATACTCACCATCTGGTTGGCGATGTTGACGTTGCTGCTTTCGATATAGCCCTGCAAAACGGCGCTGTTTTCCGCGTCCCGCATGCCGGCGTCCTGATAAACGTAGAACAGGTTGCCCGCCTGTTCGCGGAGATTATCCTCGTTGGTGAATTCCACGATCCGAAGCCGCGCCACCTGATTGCCCGTCACCTCGTCAAAAATCGTGCCGTCGGAGCGAACGACGAAATGATCGCTCGTCAGCGTGATGTTGCCGTTTTCCCCCTGCACGGGGTTGCCCAGCACATCCCGCAGCACACCCTGCGCGTCCAGCGTGAAATTGCCAGCGCGGGTGTAACGGTCGCCCGCCGGTGTGTTCACGACGAAAAAGCCGTCGCCCTCGATGGCCATGTCCGTCGTAAGGCCCGTTTCCTCCGGCGCGCCCTGTCCGAAGGAGATATTGATCTCATCGATGTGTGTGCCGGTGCTCAGCGGTCCTACCTGCCGATCCTGCCGCAGCACCGCCGGATCGTTCTCTCGATCCAGCAGCATATCCTCAAAGGTGCGCGAGAGCATGGATTCCTCACGAAAGCCTATCGTGTCGGCATTCGTAAGGTTATTGGTGATGACGTCCATCTTGTTTCGCTGGGTGAGCATGCCCGTCCCGGCGATGTATAATCCACGGATCATCAGCCGCTCCTTTCTGCTGTTGACGCTGTTCCTACACTTCTTCTACACCCTTTATCGTCACAAAGCGAAAATACTTTAGGGTGCGCCGCTGTTTTTTTACTTATATATAAGAAAACATCCCGGCTTATCAAAGAAGCAGGGATGCGGTTCTTCACGCGCGAACCTAAATTCGAATATCCACAAGCTTCTCCTCGGCATAGCCCACAGAAGGTACCTTTAAGCCTGCGGGCGCGGCCGGAGACGCCGCCTCCTGCTGCTGTTTCTTTTCTTCCCGCTCTCTATGCTCCTGTTCTCGCTGTTTTTTATCTGTGATGCGCTTCTGCTCCGCCGGCTCCGTGCCCGTCACGCCCACCGCCTGCTGCTGCGCGCTTTGGCGCGTCATCCGCGCCGCGTGCTCCCCTGCGATCTCGCTTTTGGCTAGCTGCTCGCTTGCAAGAGGCGTATAGTTCACCGGCCTATGCGTCATGACCTGTAGATCCATCCCCTTCATCATAAAAAACGCCTCCTTTCCCCGTCGATGCCTTTCCCGCGTTACCGCTTAAGCCGCGGCATGCGCGCGGGCTTTTGCTTAAAGCGGCAGCTTGTAAACTCGATCTCCTTTTCCAGCGCCCGAAACGTCGCGTAGGATATTTCAGAGCGCACGCCGAAGCGCAGATTGCCAATGGCGATAGTCGCGCCCGGATACACCTTCATCAGCACATGTACCATGCCCTCTTTTGCGCTGTCCACCTGCGCTTTAATCTTTTCAAATTCCGCTTCCTTCTGCTCCTTGCTTTCGTTGGCGGCAAGCAGCTTTTTGATCATTTCGATGCGCTCCTGCTTGACCTCCTCCGGCTGGTTTGCGGCTATGGGACGCTGCACGATGCTCTGCAAGCCGTCGATGATCTTGGTAAGCTTTTCGATTTGGCTTTTGAGCGCCGTTACCTTTTCCTTTGTGCCTGCCGGCACGCCTACCTCCAAATAGGTTTTACATCCGCCCTGCGTGCCGATAAAGCGCGTAGCGATATATCTGCACGCCGTCATGTTGCCGCCGATGATGGTGCCGCGGCCGGTAAGCGCCTCCACGGTGCCGCCGCAGCTGACATTACAGTTAAGTATGCTTTCGGAAACCACCATTTCGTCCGCGTAAATGTTGGCATATTCCATAAAACGCGCGTACACGCTGCCGCCGGCGCGGATGGTGCCCTTGCTTGCGCCCTGTATGCCGCCGTAAGCCAGCACGTCTGTGCCGGCCTCCAATGTGGCCGCTTCCACGGTTCCCGTTACCTCGATGGAGCCCGTGGCCTTCACGGTGTAGCCGTTTTCGACAGTGCCCCGCACCACGACGTCGCCGTCAAACACGATATTGCCCACGGAAAGATCCACGTTGCCGTCCACCGTATAGGTGTTGGAGACCTCAACCTTGTCCTTAACGATATAGACGCGCCCGTTCATCATGGAATACAGCTTGAGCTTGTCCTCGGACACATAGGTGTTTTTGCCCGTCGGCAGGTTATAGAGCATACCCATTTCGCCGGGTATCATGATGCCAAGCACCGTGCAGCCCGGCGTGCCCGCCTTAGGCGGCACCTTGGTCACAAGAAGCTGATCCTTGGTCACGGACTCGAACAGATCCAGCTCCTTGAAGTCCACCTTGGACTCATCCGCCTCATCCAGCGTATGCGCGCGATATTCACTGTTTTTATACCGTTTTTCGAAGTGATAGATCAGCTGCCCGTCAGCGCCCGTTACAGGATACAGACCTTCCGCGATGAGGATGCGCTGGTCGTATTGGTGGTTTTCAAGCGCCTCTGCGACAACCTCCTTTTTTAACCCGTAGCCGATATGGTACAGGCCTTGGATGTCCTGCATGACGCGCTGGAAGGTAAGCTGACGCCCCTTGTTGGGCTCCGGAGACGACAGCGTCATATAAGCCGTCATTTGGTTATCCTCGATGGTTACGTTAAAAGCCTCATCGTAGACAAACTCCCGCTGCTCCGGCGCGATGCGGATCAGCTGACCGCGTTTGTCAAAAAGATTGCCGGCTATGACGGTGGTATCCATCGTATAGATGCGTTTGCGGGAAAGATGTGTTAAAAGCGCCCGCTGTTCGGCCTCGCTAAGGGGCGTTGCAAGCTTCAGCGTCAAAAACACGCCGTCCGGATTGTAAGTCAGCAAAAACGCGTTCCCGGGGGCGTTTGGCGCCTGCTCCACATCCTTAGGGTCAAACAGGAGCTGGCTGAAGCGCACATACCCCGCTTCCAGTACGTTTCCCTCTTCAAACCTGCTGCCGTTGGATTTCCTGTCTTCCGCTTCCATGCTGCCTCCGATCTTCTCTGTTTGGCATGCTTGCACACGCGCCGTTTTTTACTTAGACGGTTCCATATAGCTCTGTATGCCCTTCTTGATCTTTTCAAGGGCTCTGGCGTGAATCTGGGATACGCGCGCGGGCGTTACCCGCAACAGCGCCGCGATATCCTTAAGCATCAGTTCTTCGTAGTAATAAAGCGTAACGATCTGCCTTTCCTTCTCGGGAAGATCGTTTATGATCCCGGCAATCGCCTTCTTGAGCTCCTGCTTTTCCAGCATTCGATCCGGATGATCGTTGGCGTCTCCGCACGGCATGGCGTCAAGATAGGTCTCGCCGCCCTCCACCGCGCTGCTGATCAGCGTTTCAAAGTGCAGCACGTTAAACATGTAAGCCTTTTCGGAGGCCGCGCGCACCTGCCGCACATCCAGCCCTAAGTATTCCGCCACATCCTCGTCCGTCGCATCGAGTCCGTCTGCTTCCATCTGCTCGTAAGCCTTATCGATCTGCTTGATGCGGCTTCGAAGACTCGCGGGCGCCCAATCCTGCCGCCGCATGCTGTCGATGATTTCGCCCTTGATGCGCTTGACCGCGTAGGTCTCGAACTTCACATTGCGATCCGGCGCATATTTATCCACCGCGTCGATCAGCCCCAGCACGCCGTAACCAACCAGATCCTCGTAGCTCGTGCCCGCCGTATACATGGGTATCACGCGGGAAACGATCCTGTTGACCAGCGGCACATAATGCACCACCAGCCTATTTTTATTTTCGGTTGTGCGGCTTTTTTGGAAAGCGCTCCACAGCGCTTCCGCCTGCGCGTCCGCGGCGTCATTTAACGCAGTCCTTTGTAACGCGCCCGCATCGGGTGCAAGAATCTCCGGATTCGTTTTTTGCTTTTCTTCTCTACTGTTGTTCATTCTTCCTCAACACCTTGTCGATATACTGGTGCAGTCCCCCGCGGAAGCTGCGCTTGGTGATATTGGCATAGTTCATCGCAAGATCGCGGATATCCTTGGTCGCTTTGCTGTTGGCGTTGCTGATGGCGATGGGGGCTTGCGCCTTGATGGACTTGACCATGTTCTTATCATAGGACACATACCCCAGATACCCCAGCTCGCAGGCAAGGTACTTGGAGACCACGTTTTTAAAGGTGTGCGCTACCGTTACGGCTTCGATCAGCGAGTCCACGCGGTTCATGACAAAGCGTATGGGCGGCGGCGTTTTTAGCCCTTGGATGCTCTTGACCAGCACGAAGGCGTCCGTCACGGCGGTAGGCTCCGGCGTCATCACGATCAAGGCCTCGTCGCAGAAGGAGGTGATGTAGAGCACCTGCGGGTTTACGCCCGCGCCGCAGT
>JAQVRG010000037.1:8495-9785 GCA_028701165.1 Eubacteriales bacterium
CACATAATCGTACGCTTCGTCCATATGGATGGCCTGCTTGAGTATGGTGCGCATCTGCCGCTTGTTGATGGACAAAAGCTCCTTTGCGCCCGCGCCGCCGGCGATATAGTACACGCCGCCGTATCCCCTGCACACGATCTCGCCCAAGGTTTTTTCGCCGCGCAGCACATGCGTAAGGTTGAACTCCGGCTTGGTACCGTACATAACGTCAAGATTCGATAGGCCAAAGTCCGCGTCCAGCACCAGCACACGCTTCCCCGCAAGCGCTAAGGAAATGGAAAAGTTCACGGAGAAGCAGCTCTTGCCCGTGCCGCCCTTGCCGCTGACGATCGCAATGGTAACGGCATGGGACGCTGCCTTCCCCGCGTCCGCCGCGCGCTCTTTATTTTCATTTTCGGCCAGCTGCCGCAGCTTTTCCGCTTGATCGCTCATCTCGATATCCTCAACAGCATGTCGATGACCACGTCCAAATCGGCGCGCCGTATATCCTCCGGCACGTTCTGTCCGATCGTAAAGTAGGCGAGAGGCTGTTTATTATAGTAGCATAAGGTAATGGCATTGCCATAAGAGCCCGCTTCGTCCACCTTGGTAATGATGTTTTTATATCGCTTCGCAAAACTGTAGTTTTGCGCGATCTGCTTGCAAATGCGCGCCGACGTGGTGCTGGAGGATACAAGATAGATCTCGTGCAGCACCCCCAGGCCGATCATGCCTGACAGCTCCTCCTGATATTTTTTATCCATGGAAGCGCGGCCGCCCGTGTCCACGAAGATATAGCGGCAGTCGCTGAACCTCTCTATCGCCTGCCTAAGCTCATCCGTATTATGGATGGTGCAAAACGACGCGCCTAGAATATTCGCATAGGTTTCCAACTGCTCCTGCGCGCCCACGCGAAACACGTCCGCGTTGATGATGCCTACCTTTGCATGGCGGTTAAAGGCGCATTCTGCCGCAAGCTTGGCAACGGTTGTGGTCTTGCCTACGCCTGTAGGCCCCATGAGCATGATGACGCGCGTACCCTTGCCGCTGCTTTGTAAATATTTGGGTCTCCCCAAAAGCTCGCGTATCGCAAGGCGCATCGCCGCGCCCGCCGATAATTTTTCATCCTTGGCCATACGCGCTTCGGCGCGGGAAACAAGGCTGTCCACGGCCGTCGCATCCACATCCTGCTCCAAAAGACGCAGCCTAAGCGCTTCCATGCTGGGATTGGTATCCTCCGCCAAGGCTTCCTTTTCCCTCTCTTTTTCCTCCTCCGCCTCCGTCTGACTCATCTTCCGCATGTCCGCCGCG
>JAQVRG010000038.1 GCA_028701165.1 Eubacteriales bacterium
CTACGCCGACGCACAGCAGCACGCCTCTCCCCACCGTCGTGCGCCCCACCGCCACGATTACGCCGTGGCCCACCATGACGCCTTGGCCCACCATGACCCCGTGGCCTACGCCTACGAAGGTACCCAGCGACGCCGTTATTGGCGAGTAAGGAGTTGTTGCGCGCTATGAAGAAAGCGGTTCTGATTACCGGCGCTTCCCGCGGCATCGGCCGCGCCTGCGCTTTGTCGTTTGCCAAAGCCGGCTACCGCGTCGGCGTGAATTTTCACACCAATAGCAGCGCCGCCGCCAATGTCGTCCGCACCATCTTAGAGCAGGGCGGCGACGCTATGCTCCTGCAAGCGGACGTCACGGATTACGCCGCCGTTTCTTCGATGGTTTCCGTTTTCGGACGCGTAGACATACTCGTCAATAACGCGGGCATAGCCTGCGACGGTCTGCTGCAAGACGTCACGCCGGCGCTTTGGGCGCACACCTTCGCCGTCAACGTTAACGGCGCGTATCATTGCGTGCACAGCGTGCTTCCGCAAATGCTTTCCCGTCACGACGGCTGCATACTCAACGTATCCTCCATGTGGGGACGCGTCGGCGCGGCCTGCGAGGTGCCATACAGCGCGGCAAAGGCCGCCTTGATCGGTTTCACAAAAGCCTTGGCGAAGGAGGTCGGCCCCTCCGGTATCCGCGTCAACTGCGTAGCGCCCGGCGTGATCGATACCGCCATGAACGCACTGCATTCCAAAGAGGATATGGCGGCGTTGGCTGCGGATACGCCGCTTATGCGCTTAGGCACGCCGGAGGATGTGGCGCACGCGCTCGTATTTCTCGCCTCCGAACAAGCCTCCTTTATCACGGGGCAGGTTCTTGGCATAGACGGCGGCTTCGTTATGTAAACGCAGAAAATCCGTGCCGCAAAGCGTAAGCATGGACAAAAGCAGCGATTTTTGCTAGAAAAAGAGACTGTCCGAAAGGACAGTCTCTTTTACGCGATTCAATTTCGCTTATGCTTCGACCTTCTTTTTCTTCTGCAGGGTCTCGAAGCCTTCCTTCGCCAGGATCACAGCCAGTACGATCAGTACCAACGCGATGATGAGCTGCAGGTAAGCGGCGAGGTCGCCCGTACCGCCGGCAATCGCCTTGAACTTGCCGGTGATGGTGATGATCAGAGAGGTGATGGTGGCGATAAGCATGAATACCATCGGGAAGAGGAACATCTTGTTGTTCTTGCCGATGTTGCCCAGCCAAGCAGCCGCGGCCAGCAGTGCAAGACCAGCAAGCAGCTGGTTAGCAGCGCCGAACAGAGGCCAAATCTTGGCGTAACCGCCCATGCCCATGCCAATGCCGAGCACAACGGTGATCAGGGTAGCCACATAGGGGTTGGCCAGCGTCTTGCGAGCGCCGGTCAGATCCTCGATCTTCTCGCCTTCCTTAACAAAGAACTCCTGGAACATATAGCGGGCAAGACGGGTAGCGGTGTCCAGAGAGGTCAGGCAGAAAGCGGAAACGGCAAGGATGAGCAGCTGATAGGTCAGGCCTTCCGCACCGGGTGCGAAGGTACCGATCATCTTGGAAAGGCCGCCGGCGAATACGACCGTCGGAGTGCCTTCGGGCATGGTGGAGCCGCCCTTTTCGAACAGATAACCAACAGCCAGCAGAGCGATAACAGCCAAGCCGCACTCGATGAGCATGCCGCCGTAACCGATCATCTTAGCGTCGGATTCCTTGTTCAACTGCTTGGCAGTCGTGCCGGAACCAACGAGGGAGTGGAAACCGGAAATAGCGCCGCAGGCCACGGTGATGAACAGCACCGGGAAGAGGGGCTGGCCGGTCATGCTCTTGAAGCCGGTGAACGCGGGCAGGTTCATGGTGGGGTTGGAACCAAACACACCGATGACCGCGAGGATCATCATGCCATAGAGCAGGAAGGAAGACAGATAGTCACGCGGCTGGAGCAGAATCCAAACCGGGGTGACGGAAGCGACCATGATATAGACGCCCAAGAGGATCATCCAAGTGTTCTGCTTCATGTAGATGGGGAACGTACGGCCCAGCCAAATGATCAGAACGATCGCCAGCACGCCGATGATGGTGGAAATACCAAGAGGGGCGTTCTTCCTGTATACCAGGAAGCCGAAGATGATGGCGATGACGATGAACAGAACGGAAATGGTAGCGGTTTGGCCGTTGACCAGATTCGTCGCGCCCTCGGCGTTAAAGCCGTTGAAGGTGCCCGCCACGATGGAAGCGAACGCTGCCACAACCAGCAAGAGGGTCAGGTAAGAGAACGCAAGGAAGAGCCTCTTCGCACGCTGACCGATGTTGGTCTCGATGACGGAACCGATGGACTGACCCTTATGACGGATCGACGCGAAAATCGCGGAGAAGTCCTGCACGGCGCCGAAGAAAATACCGCCGATGACGATCCACAGCAACACGGGAACCCAGCCGAAAACAGCAGCCTGAATGGGGCCGTTGATCGGGCCTGCGCCCGCGATGGAGGAGAAGTGATGGCCCAACAGAACCGGCGCCTTAGCGGGCACGTAGTCATTGCCATCTTCCAGTTCATGTGCGGGGGTTACGACGGAATCGTCGAGACCCCATTGCTTTGCGCACCAAGAGCCATAGGTGAAATAGCCCAGAATGAGCAGAGCAAAGCTGATGACGAGAATTAGAATTGCACTCATTTCGTTTTCTCCTTATAGATTTTATTTACAAACCTTCCCATTTCCCTTCCCTGATAGTTGGAGACGATCTTGCCCGAATTCATCTCCAAAGCCGTCAAGCGGGCGTTGGTCCAGCCGTAAAACGAAAGTTTGAAGCTCTTATAATACTTAAAGCGCTTCATTTCCTTTGCGACGTCGTCGTCCATCTCGTCGCAGAGCAGAACAGCCGTAATATAGGTATACATGTGTTCCTTATCCGGCTTTACGAGGGATAGCCCCCGCTCCAAATAGTAATCGCGGATACGCGTCCAAGCCGTCATGTCCAAATGCGGCAAGGAAAATAAGAAGATGTATTCGTGCGAATGATGCGCCCACATCCGCGCCGAGCGCACCAGCACATACTTTTCCACATAACTGTGAAAAGCGGCCGTAGCCTTGTGCAGCCCATCCAATCCCTCTTCCCGGGATATATCATAATAACCGCTATAGGATTCCAGCAGCTTTTCCAGCAAGGCATCGCGCGCAGACATGTTCATGGACGGCAACTGTTCTTGTTCCAATGCGATCTCCCTTGTGGATAAAGAATTTGGCAGACGAATAATATATGATTACTATCTACCATCCATATAATACTGCTTACGCGCGGGTTTTACAAGCTTTTCTTTATATATTCTTTATTACGGCTGTTTGTGTACCGCTAAAACCATAGGTTTTACCGCGCTTTACGCGGCCTTTTCGATAAAAAAATATACGATATGCGCGACGCGAAAGTGTAATTATGCAGCGATTATTGTATATATTCAGTTTTTAGCGCAAATTATTCGCAAATTTGTGTATAAAAATAAATTTTCCTCTTGCGTTTGCAAAAAAAACGTATTATAATACGCACAATCAATACGATTTGTTTAGGAGGATTTACATAATGAAGACTACAAAGACCATTTTTGCAACTCTGCTTGCCGCGCTGATGCTGCTTGCTCTCACCGCCTGCGGCGCGAAAGCTCCCGCCAACGCCGTGTTCACGCTGGACGATCTGCCCGGCAAGACCATCGGCGTACAGCTTGGCACCACCGGCGATATCTACGCCTCGGATTATGAGTCGGAAGGCTCCACCATCGACCGTTACAGCAAGGGCGCGGACGCTGTGCAGGCGCTTAAGCAGGGCAAGGTTGATTGCGTGATCATCGATTCCGAGCCCGCGAAGGTTTTCGTTTCCAAAAACAGCGACCTCACCATTCTTGAAGAGCCCTTTGCTCTAGAAGAATACGCCATTTGCGTCGCCAAGGAAAACGCCGATCTTACCGCCAACATCAACGGCGCTCTCGCCACGCTGAAGGCGGACGGCACGCTGGATTCCATCATTAAGAACTATATCGGCGACGACGCAGGCAAAACCCCCTACGTTTCCGCCAATACCGATTTCTCCAACGGCACCTTGATCATGGCGACCAACGCCGAATTCCCGCCCTATGAGTTCAAAGAGGGCGACAAGATCACCGGCATCGACGTCGACATGGCGCAGGCTGTCGCGGACTCTCTCAAGATGGAGCTTAAGATCGAAGATATGGCGTTCGATTCCATCATCGCCGCCGTGCAAAGCGGCAAGGCGAGCATCGGCGTAGCCGGTATGACCATTACCGAGGATCGTCTCAAGAACATCGACTTCACCGATTCCTACACCACCGCCACGCAGGTCGTAATCGTCCGCGCGAAGTAAACTTTGCTCCCTTCGTAACTGCTGCCTCGCGGCAGCAGTTACTTTCTTCTTGTTAAATAGAAAGACGGTCTTATATGGAAAGCATCAAGGAAAAGTTCATCGACAATTTTATTACGGATGATCGCTGGCGTTACATTTGGAACGGCCTTGGCGTAACGTTGAAAATCGCCGTTTTCGCCGTTATCTTCGGTATTTTAATAGGCGCGCTTGTCGCCATCGTACGTTCCGCGCACGATAAAACAGGGCGCTTTAAAGTTTTAAACTGGTTCTGCAAGCTTTACACCACGGTGATTCGCGGCACGCCTATGGTTTTGCAGCTGCTCATCATGTACTTCGTGGTGTTTGCTACCGTCGGCGTCAGCAAGGTTTTTGTGGCTATCGTAGCCTTTTCCCTCAATTCCGGCGCGTATGTATCCGAAATATTCCGTTCGGGCATCATGAGCGTGGATTCGGGGCAGGAGGAGGCGGGACGCAGCCTAGGCTTGTCCTACGGGCAGACCATGTGGTACATCATCATTCCGCAGGCCTTCAAAAACGTCCTGCCCGCTTTGGCAAACGAGTTCATCACCCTGCTTAAGGAAACCTCGGTTTCGGGCTATATCGCGCTTGCCGACCTTACCAAGGGCGGCGATATCATCCGCAGCCAGACCTACGACGCCTTTATGCCGCTTGTCGGCGTAGCCGTCGTGTATCTCATCATGGTATGCCTGCTCTCCGCGGGCGTAACCAAGCTGGAAGGGAGGCTGCGTTCCAGTGAACGATAAAAGCAGAAGTTTAATACAGGTTGAGGCGCTCGCCAAGCATTATGGCAATTTGCACGCGCTGGACGGTATCACCACCACCATTCACGAAGGCGAGGTCGTCGTCATCATCGGGCCCTCCGGTTCGGGCAAATCCACCTTCCTGCGTTCGCTGAACCTTTTGGAAACGCCCACCTCCGGCAGGATACTGGTGGACGGTGTGGATATTACCGACCCCAAGACAGACATCGACGTACACCGCCGCAAAATGGGGATGGTTTTCCAGCAGTTCAATCTTTTCCCACACATGACGGTACTCAAGAACATGACGCTAGCGCCCATGCGGCTTCTTAAGCTTTCCGAGAAGGACGCCGCCGCACGCGCCATGGAGTATCTGGAGCGCGTAGGGCTTGCAGACAGAGCGAATACCTACCCCGCCATGCTTTCCGGCGGGCAAAAACAGCGCGTGGCGATCGTGCGCGCGCTGTGCATGAACCCGGAGGTCATGCTCTTCGACGAACCGACCTCCGCCCTTGATCCCGAGATGGTCGGCGAGGTGCTCGACGTCATGAAAAATTTGGCGCAAGCCGGCATGACCATGGTCGTGGTCACACACGAGATGGGCTTCGCGCGCGAGGTAGGCGAGCGCGTGATCTTTATGGACGAGGGAAAGATGCTTGAAGAAGGCACGCCAAGCGCGATATTCGATCATCCGCAAAGCGAGCGTTTGCAAGCCTTCCTTGCAAAGGTTCTTTGATTGTTGATACAGATAACCAATCACAAGGGCGCGATCAGAAAGAATGATCGCGCCCTTTGTTGCTTTATATCCTTGTTCCGCTTCCTTATGCGGCTTGTTTCTCTTCTCCGTAAGCCTGATCCAGCGCGACGATCTCATCCATCACGCGCCGCGTAATGCGCTTGACATATTCCGTATCTCGGAAATCCTTCATGCCGCTCGCCTTTAGCAGCTCCAAATAGCCGAAGTCAGTCGTACCGTAGGATGTAAAAAGAAGGTACGTGTCGATCGCCGCCTGCCGGTCGGTCTGCGCTTGATTCCAAATATCCAAGGCCGTAAGCGCGGAGGTGGCATAGCTGATATAATACATGGGCGACGAGAAGGTGTGATGCACATAGATCCACGAGTAATCGTGATCCGCTTCTCCATGATCCACGCCGTAGCTTTCCGTAATATCGTAATACGCTTGATTCCACTGCTCCAGCGTTTCCTCCGGATGCGCATAAACGTACTGCTGAAATTCGTCATGTATGCAGCCGCTGATAACGGAATTCAGAAGTCTGAAAAGATGATTGGCCCGAACAACAGCGCCTTTTTCCTCGCCGAAAATATCGTCATAATATGTGTCGTAAAGCATCTCCAAGCCCTGCGAGTTGACCTCTGCAATGTCAAAGCTCCCCGAACAGACAAGTCCGTTTGGATTCGGTACGTAATGGAACTGCGTAAAGTGGCCGAATTCATGCACCAGATCCGAAAATGTGGCGGCGGAATTCTCATAACACATATTATAAATGAAAGGACAGTCATACGCGGGCAGCGACGTAGTGAAACCGGTGTCGATCTGTTCCGGATCCAGCGTCAAATAGCAAAGATCGTGTTCTTTCATATAAGTATAGGAATCATACACTTCGGAGGATATCTCCGCCGCGTATTTCCCTAAATACCGCATCGCATCCTTGGGGGAAATGTTACAGTCCATATCGCCGTATGCGGCCGCGTCGAGGTCGCAAATCTGCGAATAAAAGCGCTTTCCCACCTCCGCTTTCACGGCGTTATGGAACGCCTGCGCATCCTCCTTGGTATAATCCCGCCCGAAGCTCTCCTCATAAGCGTAATCCACAAAGGAATCGTAGCCCGCTTCCTCTGCCTGCTCTATGCGGATTCTGACAAGCTCCTGATAAATGCCGCCGGCCGTAAGGTTCAGCTGCGCTTCCAGCGCATCGTAAATGCGCGCGTTTTCCTCCGGCGTAAGATTCTCCGCCGCCATGTACTTGTCATAATCCCATATCACGCCGTCGACCTGCGCGGAAACGTTCAGATTCACCATCAGCCGATCATAGTCCGTGACCAACTCGTCTTCCTCGGTAACCAGCTGCCTTTGCCGTTCCGTCAAATCCTCATAGTCCAAATACCCCTTGATTTCATCCACGCTTAGATGCGTGCGTAATACAGCGCCGTTCTCCGTTTGCAGCACGTCGCGCACAGCCTTGCAAATCGCATCCGCGACATCGATATAAAGCTTCATGGTATATGTCTGCTCCGCCTTCACATCATCGTCGTTCGGCGCTTGGTTATAACGTATGCTGATAAGCGAATTCAGCGTTGCAACCGTGTCGCTCGCCTGCATGATTTTGTCGTACAACGCTATCAGCCGTTTCCCTGCGTCCTCGTCCTTTGCAAGCGCGCGAAAAGCGTCGATATCCGCATAGAGCTGCGCCGGATCGTAATGCGTATACTGCATATCGGCATAATCCGTCGTGCCAAAGGTATCCTTAATAAAAAACCGCGTCTCTCTTGGCGCAGTACAACCAAGCAACAGACATGCCGATAGCACGAGCGCCAAAAGTGCCGCAGTTTTTCTGTTTTTTCTATTCATGGCTTATTCGATGGTCAGAATATCGACGAAGCCTGTTACCTCAAACACTTCCATGACGGTTTCGTTCGCGTGGCGCACCACCATGCTTCCTTGCTTTGCCATGCGCTTCTGCGCGGCAAGCAGCACGCGAAGTCCCGCCGAGGAAATATATACGAGATCCGAAAAGTCCAGCACCAGCTTTTCAACGTCCGCCAAGCTTTCCGTCAGTTCCGTTTCCAGCTGCGGCGCCGTCACCGTATCCAGCCTGCCTTCCAGCGCCAAGGTCAGTTCCGCGCCATTCGTGGTTTTTTGAATCGTCATATTCTTTCTCCTTTGATCTTGATATTGATACAGCGTTTAGAAACTATCAATTATGCAAAGCGCTTTCGGATGCTCACCTCTGCTACGTCCGCATGAACGCCTACCGTTACATCGTCGGCAAGGTTCGCAACGATGGATTTTTCCAGCTCGTCCCACTGCTGCGGCGCCTTATCCTGTATGGCGGAGATCGTATCCATGTATTGCTTGAGAGACCATTCGTTGGGCATCATATAGGTATCGAACTCCACACCCGTAAACATTAGGCTGCCGGCTGCCGCCAAGCATTCCGGCCCGCCGAACATGCCGCATTCGAGGAGCTTTCGCACCTTGCCCATCACGCCCCTGTACGCCACGTTTTCGCCGCTTGTGGATACCTCTACGATCTTTTTCCTTTCGCTGTCCGGTATATCCATATCCGCACGCGCTTTCAGGTGGATGGTGATATCCTTTTGATCGGATTCCAAATAAAACTGCGCTTCATATTGCCCTAAAATGCCCCGCATCATGCCAAGGAGCTCTTCGGCAAGAAGCCGAAGCTGCAGCGTTTGGCGCGGCGTAAGCTCGCAGTAGGCGGCGCACTTCTCCGCCAGCACGAGCGCGTCCGCAACGCCCGCCAAGGACTGATCCAGCATGCAAATATCAGTGATCATATCGTTTCCCCGCCTTCACATATAAAACATCTGTAAAAAGTATAGCATAATCCGCCGCAGGATATCAATGGCTTTCCAGCGTGCAAACGCAGCGCGCGCTCATGGTTTCTCCCCGTCCCTCCGGCCCACAGCCCTCCGTTGTGGTAGCCTTTACGCTGACGCGTTCCGCATTCGCGCCCAAGGCCGCCGCAATGTTTTCCCGCATGGCATTGATATAGGGCGCGAGCTTGGGTCTTTGCGCAATGATCACGGCGTCCAGATTGCCAAGGCACATATGCCTTTCCCGCATCAGCGCATATACGCGCTCCAGCAGCCGCAGCGAGGAAATCCCCCGATAGGCTTCGTCCGTATCCGGAAACAGTCTGCCGATATCGCCTGCCGCCATCGCGCCAAGCAGCGCGTCCATCACGGCATGTGTCAGCACATCCGCGTCGGAATGCCCCAGCAGCCCCTTTTCAAAGGGTATCTCCACGCCGCCTAAAATCAGCTTTCGCCCTTCTTGCAGCCTGTGCGTATCCTCGCCGTAGCCTATTCGCATGTTCTCTCTCCCAAAAACGCTTCAAAAAAAGGAATATCATCGGGCGTCGTGAGCTTTTGATTGCGTATGCTGCCCGGTGAAAAGCATACCGTATTGCCCGCCATGGCGTAGTGCGCCGCGTCGTCCGTAGCGTCAAAGCCTCGCGCGTACGCCGCGCGGATCGCCTCAAACACGAAGGTCTGCGGGGTTTGCGCGAGCATCACGTCATTCCTGTCGATCACCCCGCCCCGAAAGCGCACGGTGTCCCGCGCGGGTATCGCCGCCACGCCGCTGCCGTGATCGATCGCGCAGCGCACGCTCGCGTCGATCACATCCGGCGTTACAAGGCACCGCGCCGCATCATGGATCACGACCACATCCACATCCTTTAGCGCCGCAAGTCCTTTTCGCACGGACGCCGTGCGGCTTTCGCCGCCCGCTGTGACCGCCGCCGCCGGAAAGGCTGCCTCCGCCGCCGCGCGCGTGTTTGCGCTCACCGTAATCACC
>JAQVRG010000039.1 GCA_028701165.1 Eubacteriales bacterium
CCGGGCGACGCGGCGATGCCCTTGCCGACCACCGCGGACTTCTTGAGGACGTCGGGATCAAACTGCGGGTGCAGCAACGCGTCAAGCTGCTTGGGATCGATCATCATGACGGCTTCTTTTTCGCTGATCATGCCCTCGTCCACCAAATCGCAGGCGATCTTGAAGGCGGCGGCGGCGGTGCGCTTGCCGTTGCGGGTCTGGAGCATGTACAGCTTCTTATCCTCGATGGTAAACTCCATATCCTGCATGTCACGATAATGGTTCTCCAGCTTGTCGCAGATCGCAACAAACTGCTTGTACGCTTCCGGCATGATCTTTTTAAGCTGGTCGATGCTCTGCGGCGTGCGCACGCCCGCGACGACGTCCTCGCCCTGCGCGTTCATCAGGAACTCACCGAAAAGCTTCTTTTCGCCCGTAGCGGGATTGCGCGTGAAGGCTACGCCCGTGCCGGAGGTGTCGCCCATGTTGCCGAACACCATCATCTGCACGTTGACGGCTGTGCCCCAGTCGGAGGGGATATCGTTCATGCGGCGGTAATAGATCGCGCGGGGATTATCCCAGCTGCGGAAAACAGCTTTGATAGCGCCAACAAGCTGTTCCTTGGGGTCCTGCGGGAAGGGCTTGCCGATCTTCTGCTTATATTCCTCTTTGAAGGCGTCCGCAAGCTCCATCAAATCCTCGGCCGTCAGCTCCACGTCGAGCTTGACGCCCTTCTTCGTTTTCATTTCATCGATCAGCTCTTCGAAATACTTCTTGCCGACCTCCATAACGACGTCGGAATACATTTGGATAAAGCGGCGATAGGAATCGTACGCGAAACGAGGATTGGCCGTCTTTTTCGCAAAGCTCTGCACCACCTCGTCGTTAAGGCCCAAATTCAAAATGGTGTCCATCATGCCGGGCATGGACGCGCGCGCGCCGCTGCGCACGGATACCAGCAGCGGGTTTTCCTTGTCGCCGAACTTCTTGCCGCTAAGCTCCTCGAGCTTGGCAAGATTTTCATAAATCTCCGCCATGATGGCGTCATTGATATACTTGCCGTCCGCGTAATACTGTGTGCACGCTTCCGTCGTTACGGTAAAGCCATGCGGAACGGGCATACCAAGCCCCGTCATCTCCGCCAGGTTCGCACCCTTACCGCCCAGCAGTTCACGCATGCCCGCGTTGCCCTCGCTGAACTGATACACATACTTCTTCGTCATTCTCTTGTCTCCTTCTATATTCAATTCAAATTCATTGCAACAGAAACTCTACTCCTTTCGCCTCCGCGAAGACGATAACAGCTTCCTGCCCTTCATTTACCCTAAGCATTATACGACAGAGGATAATTTTTTACAAGTGAAGTGTTTTTTCAGATTTGCTCGAAGGATTTGAAATCATATTCCAGAATATAAGATGCGTAGGCGCGCATCGCGCCCTTAAGCTCGGCGCGTACAGCTTCGGGCAGGCGAACCTTGGCCATATCCTCGTCGGCGAGCAGCAGCATACGGCGCATAGCCTCCAGTGACAGCGGCAGAATGGGGTTCCCCGCGCCGCCGCAGGACGCGCACACAGCGCCGCCAAGCTGCGGCGCAAAACGCAGCTGCTTTTACGTCCGCAAGTCCTTTCCGCAGCAGGCGCACTCGGTCAGCGCCGGACGCAGACCGAGCAGCGAAAGCGCACGCAGGAAGAAACATATGGTAATGTCCGCCGCGTCCACCTGCCCGTAAGAAAGATAGCTTAACGCGTAGTACAAAAGCGAGAACAGCGCTTCCGCGTTTTCCGAAACGCCGCTTTTTTCCGTCAGCATCAGCATGCTCATGCCGCCGGCGAAGCGGGAAACGTCCTCCCGGATGGGATAAAAGCTTTCCCTGATGTCGCAGGCGTCCACGGTATATTTGCCGCCGCTTCTTTCAAACAGGGCAAACTCGCCGTACACAAAGGGTTCGCTTCCGCCGAGCAGCGGGCTCTTTGGCCGCCTGCAGCCGCGCGCGGACGCGCTTAAAAGCCCCTGCTCCCGCGTAAAAAGGGTCAGGATCCTGTCGCTCTCCTTGTAATTGGCATACCGCAGCACGATGGCGTTGCGAATCAGGGCAGGCATATCCACTCCACACAATTATTGTTAGGCATGAACGCGCGTATACGCAGCGATACTAGACTTATCTTACAAATCCAATCGAAAGGCGGTAAGCCATGCAAAGCAGTAAAACAGCGCGCGACCTATGGGAACAGTTCACGCACACGGGTAAAATCGGCGCATACCTTGCGTATCGCGCCATACAAACGCAGCCCGGCGACGCGCGCGGCGGTCACTCATAGCCAAGCGTTTTCAAGGCGGCGGGGCTGTTGCGCCAATCCTCTCTGACCTTGACCCAAAGCTGCAAATTCACCCGCGTACCCAGCAGCCATTCCATATCCTTTCGCGCTTCGGTACCGATAGATTTAAGCATAGACCCCTTCTTGCCGATCACGATGGGCTTATGGCTTTCCCTCTCGCAGTAAAGCGTCGCCCAAATGTCGTAAAGGTTGTCCTCTTTCCTTAGCGCCATCTTTTCGATATCCACGCCCAAGCCGTGCGGTATCTCCTCCTTGAGAAGCAGCAGCGCCTTTTCGCGTATCAATTCGCAGCATACGACGCGTTCGGGCTGATCCGTCACCATGTCCTCCGGAAAATACTGGGGTCCGGGCACAAGATAGCCCGTCAGCGTGTCGATCAGCGCATCCACGCCGGCGCCCGTAAGCGCCGATACCTTGCGGATATCCTTGATGAAGCTTTCCCGCTCCAAGCGTTCACGCACGCTTTCCACCTGATCGAGCGTCGCGCCGTCCGTTTTGTTGAGCACGGCCACCACCGGCGCTTTCGCGTCGCGCAGCTTGCTGATAAGCGCCTCGTCCTTCTCGCGTACGCCCTGCTTTACGTCCGTAACGAAAAGGATCGCCTCCACCTCGTTGAGGCTTTCATACGCGACCTTGAGCATGTACTCCCCCAGCCGGTTTTTGGGCGACGTTACACCGGGCGTGTCCAAAAAAACCATTTGGCAGTCCTTCCTTGTTACAACGCCCATGATGCGGTTGCGCGTGGTCTGCGCGCGCTCGGACACGATCGACACCTTCTGCCCCACCATGCGGTTCATCAGCGTGCTCTTTCCAACGTTTGGCGAGCCTATAATGGAAATAAAGCCGGAGCGGTACGCATTTTCTCTCATGCCATATCCTTCTTCGTGAACGCCGCGGGTAAAAGCTCGCCCAGCGTTACGATCTTGTAATCGCCTTCCTTGTTCGCGCAGATTACGGGCAGCCCGGGCGCGCAAAATTCCGCCAGCACCTGTCTGCAAACGCCGCAAGGCGACGCATAATCCTCGCCGTCCCAAATGATCGCCAAGGCCTCAAACTCACGTTCTCCCTCGTAGACCGCTTTGAACATCGCTGTGCGCTCGGCGCAGTTCGTCGGCGTAAAAGCCGCGTTTTCGATATTGCAGCCTTGGTAATAAGCGCCGGAAACGGCCTTCAGGCACGCGCCGACATGGAAATGGGAATAGGGCGCGTAGGAACGCTGCCTAGCTTCCTTCGCCATGCGCAGCATGTTTTTGATTTCTACCTCATGCATCGTTTTCATCGCGTCACACTCATTTCTTCCAATATTTTATCCTGTAAGGCGAACATCGCGTCCGCGTCCGCCTGCTCCATATGGTCATAGCCCAACAGATGCAACGTGCCGTGCACGGCTAAAAAGCTAAGCTCGCGCGTGAGGGAATGCCCGTATTCCGTCGCTTGCCGAAGGGCCGTTGGCAGGGATATCGCAATATCCCCCAGATACCCGTCCGGGAGCTGCGCAAGCGCTTCGCCCTCCCACGCGGGAAAGGTCAGCACATCCGTCGGCCTGTCCACATGCCGAAACGACGCATTCAGGCGATGGATAGTATCATCGTCCGTCAGCAGCACCGTCACATCGCCACACTTGTTTTCATACCGCAGCGCGGAGCCTACCGCGCGCTCGATGATGACCGCCGCGTCCTCCGGCGCGTTGTCCATGCCAATCTCTACATCGATCATGCCCTTGTGACCTCCGTATCGTCCGGATATTCGATGCGGTCGTGCATGATGCCGTTGAAGGTTTTCAAAAAGCTCTTCTCGATCTCCGCGATCTGCTTAAGCGTGATGGGCACCTCGTCAAGAAGGTTGTTTTCCGCTTCGTTCATTTTGCCGCGAATGATCTTATGCACCATTTCCTCCCGCGCCTGCTGGGTGCACTCTCCCAAGGAACGGACGCCCGCCTCGCAGGAATCCGCCAGCATCAAAATGGCGCTCTCCACCGTAGACGGCTTACTGCCGGGATATCGAAAATCCCGCATCTGCACGTTGGGATCGTTTTGAAGCGCCTTATAATAAAAATACGCTACCAGAGAATTGCCATGATGCTCGCCCACCATGCGCGTAACGACGCCGGGGAATTTATATTTGTTCAAAAGCATGACGCCGTCGCGCTGGTGCGCGATGATGATGCTCGCGCTTTCCTGCGGGGGAAGCGTGTCATGTATGTTTTCACCTTTCTTTTGGTTCTCCGCAAAATACAGGGGACGACGCAGCTTGCCAACGTCATGATAACTCGCGCCGACACGGGCGAGCAGCGGATCCGCCCCTATGCGCTGTGCCGCCGCTTCGCAAAGCGCCGCGACGCTCATGCAATGCTGATAGGTGCCCGGCGCCTCCGCCATCATCTGCCGCAGCAGGGGATTGTTGGTGTTAAGCAGCTCATGAAGGCGCGCCGGCGTTGCGATATCAAAAAGCTTTTCCCAAATCGTAAGCGAGCCTACGACCAAGAGCGCCGAAAGCACGCAGCTTCCGAGAAAGAAGCCCATGTTGGCCAGAATCCCGCTCCATGCCATATCCTGCGTCAGACTCATGCCGAGGATCGCAATCGCCCCCGCAGCACCGCCGAGCGCGCCGGCTGATATATACGCCGCGCGATTTGGGGTGTTCTGCTGGGCAAAGGCTGCCAAGGAACCCGCAAAAAGCGTGCTTGCGAATACGGAAAAGCTGCCGAATTGCAGCAGGTTTCCCGTGCCGCCCGCCATAAGCGCAAGCGAAAAGCCAAGCAAAATGCTCGTAATCAGGGCTACGCGGAAGGAAATCAGCGTCGCGCACAATAACAGCGTATACATGGCGACGGATATCTGCACATTGAGCTTACTGGTGAAAAGATAGGTAAGGATGCTGATAAGAAACAACAAACAAAACAGCAGCAGCTTTTTATGATCGGAAAGCAGCGCGTTAACGCGCTGCACAACATAGATCACAAACATCACAAACGCGACAAGGCAGCTTAACACCGCGCCGATCGCCGGTGCGCGGGATGCGTCCTTGGGGCGCACAAGCCCCAAATCCTCCAATATGCTCAGCTGCGAGAGCGTGATCACATCGTCCTCCATCACGACGGGTTCGCCCTTTTTCACACGGATGCTCTCCACGGCGTTCGCCGCTTCGTTGCGCGCAAGCTCCGTCGCGTCCGCATCCTCGACAAAGGTCGCCTGCATATAAGCTTGCAGCACGGATCGGCCGATGGTTTTCAGCACATCGTTGATGCCGTTCGTCGCCTCCACCTCACGCGAGCAAGCCTCCCGCACGGATTCTATGCTCTCCGGCGCAAGGCCTGCGTTTAACGTCGTCGACAGCTTGGGAAGCATGATGTTTTCCAAAAGCCGAAGATCGGCGTCGTTGGCCGCAAGCACGGCGCAAAGCTGCATTTCCGTAAGCGGCGGCGTGGTCATGTTCATCATGGTAGCCTTTTGGTTTTCTTCCAGCGTCTGCGCCCATTCCGCCGCGGAGAGCGCCTCCTGCCCGCTTCCCTGCGCGTAGCTTCGAAGGCTTCCAAGGCTTACGAAAAAGGTCTCCGCTTGGGCGATCAGTTCGTTGGCGCGGGTGTTGTCGATGCGATAAACGACGGGCGTATTCGCGCGCGCGGCATCCTTCAATGCGTTGGTCGCCACGGTATCCGTCACGGTATGCGTAGCATAGATCGTCTCCGGCGCTATAGAGCCGACGTCCAAATCATAGCTCGTATCCGTGATCGCAAGCACGATCGCGGCCGCCGTAAGAACGAACAGCGCAAATAGCATCAATATCCCAATGAGCGGGGCGTATTTGTTCAGTCTTTTTTCCATTCGCCCTCCTCTTGGTTGCGTTTGTCCGCCTTTTCATAAGCGCGGATGATCTTTTGCACCATCTCGTGGCGCACGACGTCCTTATGCGTAAGGTAGATTTCCGCGATACCCTCCACGTCCCGCAGCACATGCAGCGCGTGGACAAGACCGCTGACGCGCTCGCGCGGCAAATCGATCTGCGTGATATCCCCCGTGACAACCACGCGGGAACCCTCGCCAAAGCGAGTAAGAAACATCTTCATCTGTTCGATGGTGCAGTTTTGCGCCTCATCTAAAATAATGTACGCGCTGTTAAGCGTGCGCCCGCGCATATAGGCAAGGGGCGCTACCTCGATCGCGCCTCGCTCCGTGAGCGCCTTAAAGTTCTCTACGCCCAAAAAGTCATACAGCGCGTCGTAAAGCGGCCTTAGATACGGATCGACCTTCGTTTGCAGATCGCCCGGCAGAAAGCCCAAATGCTCCCCCGCCTCCACCGCCGGACGCGTGAGGATGATCTTATCCACTTCCTTATTCTTGAAGGCCAGCACCGCCATCGCCACCGCAAGATACGTCTTGCCCGTGCCCGCAGGGCCCACGCCGAAGGTGACGGTGTTTCGCTTCAAGGCCGCGATATACTTCTTCTGCCCCAGCGTTTTACATTTGATCTGCCTGCCCCGGTTCGTAAAGGCTACCACGTCGTCCATCAGCTCGCCGATCAGCTCTGCATTGCCTTCTTTGGCAAGATCGATGCAATAGCGGATGCGCCCGCGATCGATCGCTTCGCCGCGCCGGATAATGGACAAAAGCTGCTCTACGACGGCCGAAGCAAGCGAAGCGTCCTCGTCGGCGCCCGTAAGCGTGATACACTCCGGCGTCGTTACGATATGCGCGCCCGTTTCCGCTTCTATAACCTGTAGGTTCTCGTCAAATACTCCAAATAAGCGAATTACTTCGTCTATTGACTCCACTTCCACGGTATACCGCGCGGATTCTTCCGGTATAAGCGTTTGATTTTCCTGCATGCGCCTACTCCAATTCTTTGGTTTTCCCTATATCCTCGCGCGCTGTCACAACGACCACCGCGCGCACGTTTCCATCCGGCAACAGTATCGTCCGGCTGCTTTTCTCCACAATCGCGGCCGCCGTGTCCACCTCGTCCATCGCTCGTTTCGCCGCGGTTTGCAGCGCCGTTTCTCCGAGCGCATGGGTCACGTCCGCCGTATAGACCGTTTCGGCAAGCACCTGCCCGCGAGCATGTACAAAGAGCGGTTCGCCGCCCTCCCGAGTCAAGTCGCCGGAGATCAGCATGTCGCCCGCACGCACAAGCTGCCCCTCTTTTACGACCGCATGTCCTTTCAAAGCCGTTACGGACAGGATCACGCCGTCGCGCCGCGCCACCACATGCGCGGGCACGCTGTCGTCCTGCACGGCGGGACCGGGCTCCGCCTCCCGCACCTCCACGCGCATCACCACGCCCGAAATGGTCACGCTCGCCATCGAGATACGCGCATCCGAGGCCTCTACAGCGCTTTGCAGCGTTTCCACGGTATGACCTCTTCGCGCAACGCCCGGGTATACGCCCTGCGCGTGTATCGCCTGCCGCACGGTTTCCTCTTTGACCGCGTCGCATCCCGTAATGTCGATGATCCATATCATACGGGAAAGGCATAGCAGCGCCATAAGCGTGGGCGCCCAGCCGTATAAAAGCACCTTGCGGCGGCGTAAGCGGGAAAGGCGGAACAACAAGCCGTGCTTTTCGCGGATGCGGACGCTCCACCCCTCGCTACGGATCAAACGGCGCAGCGCGTAAAATCCGGCGATGCTGACGGAGGCGGTCATAGCGCCGCCATCCTCCCGCCTGATCCCCCATATGGGCAGTCCGGCTTCCAGCATGCGGTTGATAAAGCGTTCAAGCCCTAAGCCTTCGATTTGTATGATAACATATCCGCACAGATAATTCCACAGCATTACAGCCCTCCGGTATGTTAAATCATTATGGCGTTTCGTAGAAAAGGCCGGATATTCGGCCGCTGATATAGAGTCTGTCCCGGCGAAGCTCGCAAAGCGTCATGCTTTCCCCCTCGATCCGCAGCACGCCCTCCTCCGCTTTCAGGCGTATACAGTCCGCACGATAAGCAAGCACGCCCCTGTGATTTTCCACATACATCTTTTCCTGACCCAAAAGCTGTATGCGCGCAAGCCCCAACGCCGCCTCGGCGGGAAAATCCATAGACTCCACGATCCGTCGTTTGAGCTTGACGATGCGCTTCTTCAAAAAAATCACCCCACACATAAGTGTATGGGGTTCTCATCGGAGTATGCACAGCGAACGCGTCAAACGTATTTGCGCATCTGGCGAAGCGCGCTTTTTTCCAATCTTGATACCTGCGCTTGGCTGATGCCGATATCCTCCGCCACCTCGATCTGCGTGCGGCCATGGAAAAAGCGGAGCTCAATGATGCGCTTTTCCCGTTCCGTCAGCTTGCCCATGCCGCCGTCCACCAGAATGCGCGTAAGCCACTGCTCATCCGTATTTTTATCGTCGCGCACCTGATCCATCACATAGATAGCGTCGCCGTCATCCTGATAAATCGGTTCAAACAAGGAAACGGGGTCCTGTATGGCGTCCATAGCAAAGGTAACGTCCTCCTCGGTAACATCCATCTCCTTTGCGATTTCGCTGATCGTAGGCTCACGCCCCAGCCTTTCCGTAAGCACGGTGCGCGCCTGCAACGCCTTATACGCCGTATCGCGGATAGACCGGCTCACACGCAAAGCGTTGTTATCCCGAAGATGCCGCCGCACCTCGCCGATGATCATGGGCACGGCATAGGTGGAGAAGCGCACGTTGTGGCTCAAATCAAAATTATCCAGCGCCTTGATAAGCCCTATGCAGCCTACCTGAAACAGATCGTCCATCTGTTCCCCGCGCCCGGCAAAGCGCTGGATGACGCTTAGTACCAACCGCAGATTTTCCCGGATGAAGGTCTCCCGCGCCTGTTCGTCTCCCGCCTTCACCTGCAAAAGCAGCGCGCGGCTGCGGGTTTGTGTCATCATGGGCAGTTTGGACGTGTCCAAGCCGCAAATTTCCACTTTATTAAGCGCCATACTTACGACCCCCTCCGTTATTGCTGCCTTTAGCTTTGCCTAAGGGGGCGTCCTTTATCCTTGCGCTTTTTGCCGAATCCGCATAGCTTGCTCTCGCGCGTTCAGCTCTATAGAATAAGCCTTTTTCCGTCTTCTGTTTCCCTTGACATGCTGAAACCTGTTTGCTATAATATCCAAGCGTGCAATGTGCATGGTTCTTTCAGACGCGTCTGGAGATGTGTCCGAGTGGTTTAAGGAGGCGGTCTTGAAAACCGTTGGGCTGAGAGGTCCCGTGGGTTCGAATCCTACCATCTCCGCCAATTTCATGACATAAGCGCACGCATCGCAGACACGGAGGAGTACCCAAGTGGCTGTAAGGGGCTCCCCTGCTAAGGGAGTAGGCTGGGGTAACTGGCGCGAGGGTTCAAATCCCTCCTCCTCCGCCAAGCACCGTAATTACTGGGTTTTAGGCTC
>JAQVRG010000040.1 GCA_028701165.1 Eubacteriales bacterium
CGATTACGGACGACGCGGGCAATAATATCGGCGCGCTGCTGCTGCATATCGACATCAGCAATCTGAACGAGGCGATTCAGCGCGTGTATTTGGATGTGCTGCTGACGGTCATCATTGCCGTGGTGCTTGCTTTCTTGGCCGTATGCTACATCACGGTGCGCATGACCAAGCCCATCATCGAGATGAACAACACCGTCAAGCGCTTTTCCAAGGGCGATTACGACGCGCGTGTGCGCGTGCGCGGCGGGGACGAGATCGGCCAGCTTGGCAGGAGCTTTAACGACATGGCCGATGAGATCAACAGTTTGGAGCAGTCGCGCCGCAGCTTCGTCGCCAACGTCTCCCATGAACTACGCTCACCGCTGACCTCCATGCGCGGCTTTTTGGAGGCGATGGAGGACGGGACGATACCGCCGGAGGAGCAGCCGCACTATTTGAATATCGTGATCGGCGAAAACAAGCGCATGAGCAGCATGGTCAACGACCTGCTGGATCTTTCCCGCATTGAATCGGGGCAAACCGTGTTTAAGCCCGAACGCTTTGACGTACACGATTTGATCGTTCGTACGCTGCTGACTTTTGAGGCGCGTATCACGACCAAGCAGCTGGATATATCCGTGGACTTTCCGGAGGATCGTATGTTCGTTTGGGCGGATCAGAACCAGATCGCGCAGGTCGTGCGCAATCTGGTGGATAACGCCATCAAGTATACGCCGGACGGCGGGCAGCTTGCGGTATCCACCAGCGCCAACAAACGCATGGTGGTGGTGCGCGTGCAGGATTCCGGGCAAGGGATCGCGGCGGAGGACGTGCCGCACGTGTTCGACCGCTTCTTTAAAGGCGATAAGGCGCATACGCCTACGGGGACGGCGAGCACGGGACTGGGACTGTCCATCGTGAAGCGTATTATCGAACAGCACGGCCAAAATATCTATGTGGAATCGGCCGTGGGACGCGGCTCGGCCTTTATTTTCACCCTGCAGCGCTGCGACGAGGAACGTCCGCCGCAGGAGGCGAGACAGATCAGACAAAAAGCAAAACCGAAAGTACAAGAGGCGGCGCGCCAAAGCGCCGGCGGAGGTAAAAGTGGAAGAACAAAACAACATGCAGACGCCTGAGAACCTTTGTGATCATGCAAGAACCGCCGAAACCGCGGACGCCGCGCAGGCAGCGGAACCCGTTGTGACGGAAACGGCCTGCCAAGCTTGCGAACAAGCGCCGCAGGATAATGCGCGCTACGCCAATTATTATGAGCCGCAGCATGCGGTAAATTCGGAAGAACAGGCCGGACGCAAACGGCGAAGCCCGTGGGGCTATATCATCACGGGCGTGCTTTCCTTTGTGGTGGGCGCGTTGTTTGCCTGCCTTTTCTTGAAGGAACCGGCGATGCCGGGCGATTTCATATTGCAGGGTAATCCCTTTGAGACGGAAGCGCCCGCGCAGAAGGATAATTCCGGCAAGCAAGCGGTGCAGCCCGCACCGCCGGCTACGCCGCGCCCCGCGCCCAAGCTTGACGGCGTTGCGCCGAAGATAGACGACGGGACAAATCCCATACCGGACATCGTGCAGCAGGTAAGCCGCGGCGTGATCGGCGTGAACGGCTATGCTTCCGTTTCCGGGGATGCGGAGCACATGAAGCCGATGAGCCTAGGCTCGGGCTTCCTGTTTTCGACGGAGGGCTATATCCTTACCTGCGCGCACATCGTGCAGGATATGCAGAAGATCACGGTGACGATGCCGGACGATACGGAGCAGGATGCGGAACTGATGGGCTTGGACAGAACGCTGGACGTGGCTGTGCTGAAAATCGCGGACGCCAAGGACATGTATGTGTTGAAGGCGGGCGACGCGCAAACGCTGCGCGTGGGCGATTTTGTGATTGCGATCGGCGATCCTACAGGCCGTGAGCTTGCCGGCACGACGACCTTCGGCATCGTAAGCGCCACCTCCCGCGTGGTGAATATTGACGGCACGGCCAACACCTATATTCAGACCGACGCCGCCGTCAACCCCGGCAGCAGCGGCGGCGCGCTGCTCAACATGAAGGGCGAGGTCGTGGGTCTGACCTCAGCCAAGACCGTTACGGCGGACTATGACCAGTACGGCAACGCGATCTCCGCCGAGGGACTCGGCTTTGCCACGCCCATCGACGTTGCGCTGCAAACCGCCGAGGAGCTGATCGTGCAGGGCTATGTGCGCCATGCCGGCATCGGCATATCCGTAATCGAGATGGACGCGCTGAGCGCGGAGGAATACGACGTGCCGACGGGTATGGTGGTCTACAGCATCACCAAGGACGGCCCGGGCGACAAGGCGGGCTTGAAGCTTAACGATATCATCGTGGAATGCGACGGCGAGGCCGTTACAACCCAGCAGGATTTTGTGGATTACGTCAAGTCCCATGGCGTGGGCGAGCAGGTACGCCTAAAGGTATGGCGGAAGGAGAAAACGCTTGAGCTTACCCTTACGCTGGGCGATTTGAACGATATGGGAAGCGAGCTTGTGGACGGCGGGTATGCGGATTTCGCGTTTAGGGACGAGTGAGTTTCTGGAAAAGAGGTTGCCATAGTACGATGGCAGCGGCTATAATAAGACAAGGACGAAAAGGAGGGCTTACGAAATTGATACATGTATTATGCGGTGAGACCGGCACGGGGAAATCCAAGAAGATCATTGATATGGCAAACGCGTCCATCAAGGATGCGAAGGGGACGATCGTATTTATCGCCAGCGGCAACCAGTATATGTATGATCTGAAACGTGATATTCGGCATATAGACGCTGATGAATATCATATTGAAGGTCCCAAGATGTTCTTCGGCTTCCTTTCCGGCATTGCCGCACAGGACTTTGATTTGGAGTACCTGTACATCGATAATTTCCTGAGCATCGTCCAGCATCCGCTGGATAGCTTAGAAGGCTTATTCAAGGATATGGAGGATTTCTCCAAACGCGCCAATATCAAGCTTTTCATCAGCGCCAGCTCCGATACGGCTGAAACGCCCGCGTTTTTGCTGCCCTACATGGCATAAACGACCGAATACCGTGCAAAACGGATGCACCGCATCCGTTTTTCGTTTATGAGGGCGCGGAAGAATTGACGCTTAGATGTATTCTTGATAAAATGTGCATATTCTAGTGTGAAACCAAGCACAAGCATCTTGATCGGAGGAATGACATTGAAGTCATGGCAACAGCTTGCCGTGTATATAGTGGCGGCGGTGCTGATCACCGCTTCCGTTACGGCTGCGATCACTGCGAATGTAGTACAGAGGGGAAAAAAGGATACCGTGTCCTTTTCCGTCGAGGAGTATGCGCAGCTGCGCGACCTGCTCGTATTGGATGAGATCATGGAGAGCGTACAGACGGAAGCCCTTCACGATGCGCCTGCGCGCGCGGATATGACCGCCAGTGCCGCAAGGGGCATTGTAGCGTCTATTGACGACCCGTACGCGGCGTATTATACGCCGGAGGAGTACGAGGCGTATCTGTCCAATATCAACGGCGAATATACGGGCATCGGCGTCGTGGTGGGGCAGCCCGATGAAAACGGCGCGCTGGTGCTGGATGTTTATAAGGGCTATGCGGCCGAAGCCTCCGGCGTGAAGGTGGGCGATCTGATCACGGCCATCAACGGACGGGGCGCCGCCAATATGACGCTGGAGGAGCTTCTCAACGAGGCGGAAGGCGAGATTGGCTCCGTTACGAGCTTGGATATTCTGCGTGACGGCGAAAGGCTGCAATTTGACGTGACCAATATGCAGATCAACGTGCCGCGTGTAACGTCAGCCCTCTTTAACGAGCGGACGGCGTATGTCCGCATCAATATGTTCACTGGCAACTGCGTGAGCGAGTTCGAGGCCGCTTTCAAGGATCTTACCGAGCGCGGCAT
This sequence comes from Eubacteriales bacterium, assembly GCA_028701165.1. Classification (GTDB taxonomy): domain Bacteria; phylum Bacillota; class Clostridia; order Christensenellales; family CAG-138; genus JAQVRG01. The sequence goes on from JAQVRG010000040.1 coordinate 3,893, forward strand.
GCGAAGCCTAGTGATTGACCTTCGCAACAATCCGGGCGGATCGTTGGAAAGCGTAATCGCCATCGCGGATATGCTGCTTGGCAAGTGCACGATCGTAAGCGTGAAGGGCAGGGCGAGCGAGGAGCAGACATTCACCGGTAAGGGCGACGGCCTTAGCGTACCGCTGGCGGTGCTGGTTAACGAAAATTCAGCGTCGGCAAGCGAGATACTGGCCGCGGCGGTGCAGGACAACGACGCGGGCGTTGTCGTGGGGATGAAAACCTACGGCAAGGGCAGCGTGCAAACGACCTCGCGCCTCTCCGGCGACAGCGGTTGGCTTAAGCTTACGACCGACGCGTATTATACCCCGTCCGGGAAGAGCATCAACGGTATAGGCGTGATGCCGGATATCGAGGTGGATCTTCCGGACGATATGAAGGGCACGGCCATCGATAAGATCGATCAGGAGAACGACGCGCAGCTTTGGGCGGCGCTGGATTATGTGCGGGATCTCGCGGAACAGAATGCCGCGTAGAACACATGAAAAAAGCGGGGGTAACCCCGCTTTTTTAACGCCGGCTTATTCGTGCTTTTTGCCGTCGCGCCGGAATAGCAGCGCGATGCCCCAAATACCGGCTAAGCCTACAAGGGCGTACACGATGCGCGATAAGACCGTCATGTCGCCGAACAGAGCGGCTACAAGATCGAACCGGAGCAGACCGATCAGCCCCCAGTTCAACGCGCCTATGACCATAAGAATCAATGCCAATGTATCCATGCTGTTCCTCTCCTTACTGTGATAAGGATAGCATGTGCGGGACGGCGCATTTTATTTCTTTTTTTCTTCCGGAAAAATTTCCATGTCAAAACGGTCAAAGTTTACAGGCTCCATGAAGTCGCCCGGCTTAAAGGTCACGCGCGAAAAATGGAGTATATCGTGCAGATGCTTTTTCAATATCACAGGCCGCGATAAGTCCAAGGCTTCGCATAAAGCGCCGATGACGCCGCTCCAGTCCGTAACGGCGTTGCGGGTTTGGGGGAAATCCTGTACGGTATCGGCGATAATATGATGATCGCTTCGTATGGCGGCCCAAATTCTCATGACGGGAGTGATCCTTTCTTGTAATAAGGGCTGCGCCGCTTTTTTACGGCGCAGCCCCTCGCATGCTTATGCTTTGTTTACTTGGAGATATACTGTGTGGCTACATAACCGATCAAGCCGTTGTTTTCCACCATGCTCCAATCGGAGCCGGCGTCCTTGATAAAGCTGATGGAAGTGCCGTTGGCAAGCTGCGTGAGGATCTCGCCGGAGGTGGAGGAGGTGCTGCGAAGCTTGAGGTTGTCGGTATTGACCGTCGCGGTGGTGGTGCGATAATCGGCGGCGGGAGATACGATGCGCAGATACTGCGCCGAGCAGTAGGCTTCGCTGTTGTTATAAACGATCTTGGCCCAACCGTTGCCCGCATCCTCGGCGATTACATAGACCTTGGTGCAAAGCGGCAGCTGACCAAGCGCGTTGCCGGAGGGCGCGGCGGTGTCGCGCACATTGAGATCGTCTGTGGTTACATAGGCGACGGCGGTGGCATTGGTGGGGATAGCGCCGCTCGCGGCGGGCGTTGTTGCGCCGGGATTCGCAGCCGCGGGATCCGTTGCGGCGGGTGCTGTGGAAAGCTCGGCGGAGAAGGTCTTGCGGGCGATCTGATAACCGTTCTTGCGCGCCTCCACGTTGACCTCGTTCATACCGGGCTGCGTTACGGTGTAGGTACCGGCGAAATTGCCGGATTCGTCCAAATAGAGCTGCGTTTCGTTAACGAACACCTCGGCGGTGGTATCGCCTACCATACCGGCTACGTTGACGTTGCCGTCCATGGTGGTGACGTTGGCCGTCGTGGGATCGCTGAGCGTAAGATCGATGGCGGGCAGCGCAATGATGATGGGATCGCTGAATTCAACCGGCGTTTCCTCGCCGTCCTTGCTGATGACGGTGATATCGGGATAGACCTCGATGGTAGCCGCGTCCACGGGTTCATCGGGAATCCATATTTCCTTAGGTATGCGCAGCTTCAACGAGCCGTCCTTAATGGGGTTTTCCTTTACCAAAGAACCAGCCGTAAAGCGCACGGTGGACTTGTTTTTCGCATACACCGTAATGATGTAGGCGGGATCGCCGTCCTGCGTTACGCCTTCCTCGATCGTTGCGGGTTTGGTGATGGGGCTCTTGCTGAAAAGACCGCCGAGGAAGGGAGCCTTCTCCTCCTTCTTTTCGGTGTCCGCGCTTGCCGGCGCGTCGGTCTGCGCGCTCTGCGTCGCGGGCGCGTCAGCGGCCGGCTTATCGTCCTTACTGCGGTTGATGAAGAAGATGACGGTGAACACGATGATTAAGACGACGAGCAAGCCCGCCGCACCCCAGAAAAGGATGGTCTTGAGCTGGCTGTTGTCCTTGCCGCCGCGCTTGGCCTTGCCGCTTTTTTTGCTGTAGCGTTTGGCTTTGGCGGCGCCGGAAGCGGTAGCGTCGAATCCATAATAATCATCGTCGATGGGGTCGGCGAATTTGACGCCGTCACGCGGCTCGTTTGCGCCATAAGGAGCCTGCGGCGCGGCGGGCGCGAAGTCATCCGCGGGAGCGCCGTAGCGGGCTTGTCCCTGCGGCGCGCCAAAGGCGGGCGCTTTATGAAAAGCGGCGTTTTGCTGCGGCGGCACGGCGCTTTGCGCCCCACCGTAGGCGGGCGCACCGTATACCGGCGCGTTCACAGGGGCGCTACCGTAAGCGGGCGCTTGCGTGTAAACGGGCGCCTGTCCAAAAGCCGGCGCCTGCTGTATCGGCGGCTGCATAGGCGGCTGTACGGGCGCGGACGGCGGCACGCGGCGCGCGTCGTAATCTGCGGGGATATCATCCTCGCTGATGGTGTTGGCGTCAAACTCCGGCTGTATCCAGCGCGGGGCGCGCACGAATCCCCAAGAAGCCTGTCCGTCTTCCGACGACTGCTGCGGGGATTCCGGGGCGGACTCGGGATCAGCTGTCAGCGGCGCAGCGCAATTTTCGCAGTATTCCATATAATCTTCATTGTAAGCACCGCATTTACTGCATTTCATTTTTATAAGCCTCCTCATAGGATATTCGTACATATGCAGTTTATTATAGCAAATAGGCGTATGATTGCAAAGCCTTTTTCGGCGTGCAAATGCAAACAAAGTATGAAAAACGCCCATTTCTACCCGTAACCGGTATTCGCAAGCGCCCGTGAATGTGGTATACTGGCATCATGCTGATGATCATAAAAAAAGTTTGCTTTGCAACGCTGATTTTCCTTGTTTGCCTGTGCTTATGCGCCTGCGGCGGCCAAAAGGAAACGAATGGGACGGCGGCGGAGACGCTGTACCCCGATTTTACGCGCGCGGGCGAGCGCGTGGGCGGCGGCGTTCCCGTGGAAGCCGCGAACGCGAAATCCCTGACGGCCAGCGCACAGGGCGAGGATATCGAGCTTACGCTTTCCTTTGTGGGAGGCAGCCGCCTTTCGGGAAGCACGGAAGAAAAAAAGCTGCTTGTCGTGCCGAATTACGAGGTATACATGTTGCCCGCGCCCGCACGGCTTGTCATCGAGCTTCCCGCCGTTTCGTATTGGGATTATACCAGAACGGCGGAGCTGTCCGATACAGCTGGCATACAGGGCACGTTCCTGCATATGCTCGCGGATGGCGAAACCATCAGCATCTTTGTGCAGCTTGAGCGGGAAAGCATGTTTCGCGTGGAAGAAGCGGAGGATAGCCTGCTGATTCATATTAAGCCGCTGCCGCAGCAAAGCGACGCGCAGCAGGAGGACGATATCGAGGATTTGGTGGAGGCCGGCACGCACTTTTTCGTGGTCGCCGACGCGTATAGGGATTATTGCAGCGGCGTGATATCGCGCGAGATGGATATGCAGCCGACGCTGGCGTCTGATCTTACGCATGTTATGCTGATTTCCGCGCCCTTTGACACGCCGGCGGAGGCGGAACGATATAAAGAGAATACGCTTGCGCTCACGGCGAACACGCTTCCCGCGCAATGGAGCGCCATGGCGCTTTCCCAAGGCGCGCTGCCGCCTTATTCCGAGGAGATGGATTATCAGGCCGCCTATGGTCACATGGTATACAGGCTGAACGCAGAAGAACAGTCGGGCGAGGTTTTTTTACCGGACGGTCTGTATCTTTGTACGCTGCCGGAGAAAAACGGCGTGCTCTATAGCCGCCGTGTCACCACAAACGATGTGACGGGGGACGTATACAACTACGAAATGCTTTACACCATGGATTTGCAGGGCAATAAAAAGCCGCTGTTCCCCTACGAGTTTGAAACGATAGAAACCGCGCGCTACGCGCCGGACGGCCGCAAGCTCGCGGTGCTGGAGCGGGCGGCGGAGAGCACGCATCTGTATGTGTTTGATGTGGAAGCCAAGGAGATGCTCGTGGATCTTTCCGCCGTGGGCTTTGGCGACATGATCAGCGCCTATACATGGGACGCGCTGGGCACGACGATCTATGCGGTGGGCGGCACGAGCGCTATGCAGGTGCACCAATACGACTTCAATGTGCCTGACGAGGCGAAGCGCTACAGCGTTGTGGATAAGACAGGCGCCGACGAGGGCAGTATAGGCTATTGCGACGGTAACCTGTATTTTGTGCAGTCGGATCTGAACGCGGGCGCCGTGATTTATCGCATCAAGCCGGACGGCGGCGTGCGAAAGCCCTTTGCAAAGGGCGATTCCTTCGTCCTTTCCGCGGATGGAAGCTATATGGCGATCAACGCGTCGTCTAAAGAGATGGAGAGCGCGGGTGCAAAGGACGTGTTCAGCATCCTTTCCATGAAAACGGGCGAAAGCCGCGTCGTTACCGACGCCTTTGCCGTGTACAGCTACTTTTGGTCGCGCGACTGCACCAAGCTGTATTATTTCGAGAATCGTCTTTCCGGCGACGCGGGCGAGGGTGCGAACGAGGAGGATACGGAGGCCGCCGAAACCGCCGATCCCTTCCCCTATACGCTTTGGGTCTATGACCTGACGACGCAGCAGAACGCCGCGCTGATGGATTTTCCCATGACCAGCGTTTCCATGAGCGGCCTGTCCGAACGCTTCTACCTTTGTTATATGGACGAGGCTACGATGGGCTCGGCGATCCGCGCCACCTATGATATCAGCGCCGTGCAGCTAACAAGCTAGAAACGCGGGATATAGGACTTTACAGGAAAGCGCAAAGGGCGTACAATAGTCGAAGAAATTGCATAGAGGCAGAGTAGGACAGCGCGCGTTATTCGATCCCACAGGATCGAAAAGTGCCGCCCGGACGGGGAGTTGTCGGGCGGACGAAAAGTCTTCGGACTTGCGGTGCGCCCTCCGCATCCCGCTGCTGCATATGGGAGCCGTCTCCTCTATGTAGTATGAGGCCGATTTGCCGTATACGAATGGAGGAGTAATTTTATGGACAAAACCGAAAACGGCTCTGTCGCGCGCATCACGACCCGAAGGCTGGTCACGGACGCTATGCTCGTTGCTATGTATGTGGTGCTGAGCCTGCTGTCCATCAATCTTGGCAATATGAAGATCACGCTGGA
>JAQVRG010000041.1:0-2464 GCA_028701165.1 Eubacteriales bacterium
CGGAACCGGGACGTCCTCTCCAACGCGTACAGGCTCGCGCTGTTGGGCGGCTGGCGCACGCTCTCGACGCTCGGCGTGTGCTTTTGCGCAGCGGCGCTGCTTGCCGTACTCTTCCCGTTGAGTCTTGTCCTTCTTGCGTTCTTTGCGTTTTCGTTTACGCAGTTCACCCTGTGCGCGCTGCTCAATCCGGTAATCCAGCGGTATGTGATCGCGCCCTATGAGGAAAGAACGAAGCGCGCTGCATAGGCAGCATTATATCGATCATGGATGGATCAAGCGTTAAAAAGGCGGCGCAACTAGCGCCGCCGCGCGGGCTCCTCAACGGGAGCCCTTTTTCACGCCCAGCACACAAAAGCGGAGGATCGGGATGCGCCGAATGACCTCATAGAGGGCGGGCGAAAGGATCAGAACCGCCGCGAGCGCGACTAGGTAGATCACCGCTGTGGGCAGCGTCGCATAGGTTTTAAGAAAATAGCAGGCGGAAAGCACGACCGCGTAGTGGACAATGTAAATGCCGAAGCTCGCCTTTGCCATGTAGGACATAAAGGGTGACGTGCGGTTGAGCCATGCCTTCGCGCAGCCTAGTATGGCAAGCACCGCGATCCAAAGATAGAGGTTGGTAAAGAGATGCTTCAAGCAGGCGGCGTCGCTGTAATTTGTGCCGAAGAAATACCATGTGTAGGCAATCCCAAGAACGATCGCCGAAACAAGAGCGGGTATGCGGATTTTTTCAACCCGTTCCATGACCTCGTCATGTGAAAACACAAAGTAGCCGAGTAAAAAGGCGAGGAAATAGATGCCGAATCGGTATGTTGTAATCACCGGAGCGTTGAGAATCTGCGCCGCGCCCCAAATGGGAAGGAACAGCAGCAGCAGGCAGAGCGTGCCGCACTTTCCGCCCAGCCGGTAGAGCGCGTCGCCCTTATCCATGCGCCTAATCAAGAGCAGTAAAAGGGAGAAAAGCCACAGCATTTGGATAAACCACAGCGGGCCGACGCCGCTCATCGCCATAATGGGATAACGCAGGATCGGAGGGATTAACGCAAGCGCGCCCCCGATCTTTAAATTCAGCCAGCCGACGATCCACTGAAAAGCCAGCAGGCCGAGCGTGGAGGGTACCAGCAGCTTCAGCGTTCGCGCCTTGATAAACTGCTTATCGGTGCGGGTTTGCAGGGCGTACCGCGAGCTAATCCCGGAAACCACAAAAAGCAAAACCATAAACCACGGATAAACGAAATACAAGAACGCGTCCTGATATTGCGGTTGGGAAAAGCCGCCCACGCCGCCCAGCACGCCCACGCCGTTAAACAGGTAAAACACATGATACACCAAAACCAAAAGCACGGTGATCCAGCGAATGTTATCCAAATAGTACTTCCTCATTTTTCCTCCTCCGCAGCGCTTTCATCAAAGACCCGCCCCGCAAACTGCGCAAATAATGTTTTGGGCGGGATGGCCATGCCCCGCTTTTCGTCCGCAAGGACGATAAGGGTATCGCCCGGATGGATATCAAACAGCTCCCGGGCCTCTTTGGGGATCACGAATTGCCCCTTCTCTCCGATTTTAACGGTCCACGCATGTTTTCCCTTTGGGTTCTTCATCGCTGTACCTCGCATAAAAAGTATGATTGGTCATATTTCTATAACCAATCATACACCGTGTGCGAAGTAATGTCAAATTCTATAAGCTGTACGTCGTCAGTACCGACTGTTTATGACTCTTACCAGCGACTTTTCAAAAAGCGCCAGCGCAAACAAGACTGACCTCACGGACGCCGAAGCGCGCGAGGCCTATGGCTCTTTAAGCATTTTTTGATATGGAAAAGGAAACGACGACGCGGGCTGCCGCTTTCTAACCGTCCAGCCCGCCGCGATACACCGCGGTCATCGCGTAAACCGTGCCCGCGCCCGCCGTGGTAAGCGCCAAGGCGCAGGCGGAGAGCGTGGCGCCCGTGGTGCGCAGATCGTCAATGAGCAGCAGGCGCAGACCTTCGCAGTTTGAAGCCGCAAAAGCGTCCTTTACGTTTTGCGCGCGCTGCTGCGCACTTAGCGCCGTTTGCGTTTCCGTTTCCTTGATGCGGGCAAGGATATCGATTCTGACAGGAAGATGATAACGCGCGCCCAAGCGGTCGCATAAAAGCGCGCTTTGGTTGAAGCCGCGCCGCCGCAGACGCTTTGGATGCAGCGGCACGGGGATGATCGCGTCAACGCGCCATTCCTCCGGCATCGCCATGCGCTCGGCAAAGAAATCCGCAAGATAGGTCTTTCTATCGTACTTGAACCGATGCAGCGCGCCGCGCACCGGCTCCGTATAGCATAAGCCCGCGCAAAAGCCGGCCGTGCCCTTTGGCGGCGGTATCAGAGCGCAGGGGCGCACGGCGCAAGCGCAGTCTTCGCAGACCTCCCGCTCCGTTTTTGCTTCGCGCCCGCACAGGACGCATACGCAGTCCCGCGGGTATAACAGA